>CAZYUZ010000006.1:0-25631 GCA_964650775.1 uncultured Lachnoclostridium sp.
ATTATACTGTAGAAGAACAGGCGGAGCTTTTGACAGGAGAGCTTTATTATGAGCTTTCCGGTGAAGAAGAATGGGCATTGCAGGATTCTTTGGAAAAAAAGCTTTGGCAGCTTCAATGTGTGGCAGATGAACTTTTGGCAGAACTGGGAGTTACCAGTGTTCCCATAAAAGTGGTTACAACGCTGGAAAGTACCGTCTTTGGGAGTTATTCGGAAATTGATAAAAAAATTTATATCAACAAAACATTTTTAGAAAATTCAACGCTTCGAAAAGCAGTTCATGTCATTGCCCATGAATGTCATCACCGATATCAGCATGCCATTATTCAAAGTCTGATGATTTTGGAGGATGCAGATTTTCCCTATGAAAAATTGGGATATTATAGAGAAGCGGTAAAATTGCTGGAGGGAGCTAAAAATTATAAAGAGGATCGGGAAAATTATTACGATTATCTGCAAAACGAGATGGAATTACAGGCAGAAGCTTATGCGAAGCAAAAGGTTTTAGAATTTGCCCGGAAATATGGATGGAAAGTTGTTTAAGAAGGCTAAAGGAGGAGTGTGCTGTGCGTTATTATGTTGTAGCAGATATTCATGGATATTCAAAAGAATTAATAACAGAATTAAATGCCAAAGGTTTTTTTGATGATAAAGGTCCATATAAACTGATTATTTGTGGAGATATTTATGACCGAGGAAAAGAAGCATTGGAACTACAAAAGTTTATTTTGGAACTTCTCTCGCAAGATAAGGTAATTCTCATAAAATGAAATCACGAAGATTTAACTTTAAAACTTTTGAATGAATGGCACAGGAAAAGTTATCAGGAATACTATCATTATGCAAATGGGACGATTGATACCGTGTGTCAGCTTACAGAAACAACAGAAGAAGAGTTGTTTGTAAATGCTGAAGAGGTTGGAAGAAAATTGCTTAGAAATCCATATATCCAAACAATTATCCCCCAAATGTTGGATTATTATGAAACGGAACATTATATTTTTACACACGGCTGGATCCCGTGTGTGTTGGATGAATCGGAGAACAAAGGTACGAAATATGTTCCGATTGGTGATTGGCGCAATGCTGACGAAGATTTATGGAAAAAGGCACGATGGATCAACGGAATGGAAGCAGCACATCATGGCGTCGTTGAAAAGGGGAAAACGATTGTATGTGGTCATTGGCATTGTTCTTTCGGTCATGCGCATTATGAAGATGATGGAGGAGAATTTGACAATAAGCCTAATTTTAATCCATATTATGGTAAAGGGATCATTGCAGTTGATGCCTGCACACCAGTATCAAAAAGAATTAATTGTATAGTGCTTGAGGATTAAAACTAACGGAATTAAAAGAAGGGTGGTGGATATACTGTGCGTATTTGGGTAGACGATATAAGAGAAGTTCCAAATGGATATGTTGGGACAAAATCAGTGAATGAAACAATTACGTTAATCAAAAAACTGGAAGAAGATGGTGTAGAGATTGAAGTGATAGACCTTGACCACGATTTGGGAGATTATGCATACGACGGAGGAGATGCAATTAAGATTCTAGACTATTTGGCAGAAAGAGAAACTTATTATCCAATCAAAATTCATACGGCAAATCCTGTAGGAAGAGCTAATATGGAACGAATGATAAGAAGATATTGGAAACATTTTCAAAATTCGTGAAAAAAGTGCAGTATACTTTTTGTAATTTCGTGATATGATGAGTTTGAAAAAGGTATTACGTATATTCCAATTTACATGACAATGTTTATTTAAGGTGCTTTAAGGAGTGAATATGAAACTATACATTACACGTCACGGAGAAACATTACGCAATGCGGAAAACCGCGTACTGGGCAGAGATGACATTGCATTGAATGAAAAAGGGAGATTGCAGGCAGCAGAGCTTGCCGAAAAAATGAAAGAAATTCCAGTCGACGTGATTTTTACGTCTCCTCTATCTAGGGCGAAGGAAACTGCACTGGCTGTGGCGGAGAGAAAAGGACTGATCCCAATAGAGGATGATCGTCTGCTGGAAGTGAATTTTGGCGATTTTGAGGCAGTTCCAAGAGATTATGAGCCATATCAGGCGGCAAAGAGAGAACATTTTAAACGTTATCCGAATGGAGAGTCCTACTTTGATATGGCATATAGAATCTATGATTTCCTTTATGAGATTAAGAAAAAATATTCGGACAAGCGTGTGCTTATAGTTTCTCATGGCGGAGTTTGTCGAATCATTCATAATTACTTTATTGATATGGACAATGAAGAGTTCGTACGTTTTGCATTTCCAAATTGCGGTTTGGAGGAATTTGAATTATAATAAGAAGACGAGAAACAACACGAGATGAGTAGCAGAAAGGACTGGCTATGAAAAAGATTATCAATAAACCTGAAACGCTCGTAATGGAAATGTGCAATGGCATGGCACTGACCCATCCGGAACTGGAATTTATTCCGGAATATAAGATTATGAAGCGCAGAGAGATTAATAAAGATAAAGTAATTCTCATCAGTGGCGGTGGAAGCGGTCATGAACCAGCTCATGCGGGCTATGTGGGAAAAGGGATGCTGGATGCTGCAGTGTGCGGTGATATGTTTGCGTCTCCGTCTCAGATTCAGGTATATAAGGCAATCGAAGCAACAGCCGGAAACAAAGGAACACTTCTGATCATTAAAAATTACAGCGGAGATATTATGAATTTTAAAAATGCTGCATATCTGGCGGAAGATGTCGATGTGGAGTATGTGATCGTAAATGATGATATTGCGGTCAATGACAGCTCTTATACGGTAGGACGAAGAGGTGTTGCGGGTACTGTGCTTGTACACAAAATCGCAGGTGCTGCCGCAGAAATGGGATGCTCCTTAACAGAAGTGAAAGCAATTGCTCAGCATACCATCAATCGTGTGAGAAGTATCGGGCTTGCACTTACCTCCTGTACGGTACCAGCAAAAGGAAAACCGACATTTGAGATTGGTGATGATCAGTTGGAATATGGCGTGGGAATTCATGGAGAGCCAGGGATCGGAAGAAGAAATGTAATGACTGCGGATGAGATTTCAGCAGAAATGATAGATGCGCTGGCGAAAGATCTGGCTGTATCTGGAGGAGATGAGATTGCGCTTCTGGTAAATGGTTTCGGAGGTACGCCATTACATGAATTGTATGTATTGTGCAATTCTGCCCGCCGTGAATTAGAACAGAGAAATATTAAGGTATATCGTACGTTTGTTGGTGATTATATGACAAGCATTGATATGCAAGGGGTGTCCATTTCTCTATTAAAAATGGACGAATTGCTAAAAGTACTTCTCTCTGCTGAAAGCGATACGCCAGGACTTTCTGTAAAGGGAGAAATTCCAGCAGTTCCCTATGAGGATCTTACGAAGCTTCAAAAAGCACAGGAACTGGTTTCCTATGGCAATCTGATTAAAGCACAAAAGAACGACGTGCAGGAATATTCTATCAGTAAAAATGCAATCTTTGGTCTTGTTGATCGAATGGGAACTTTCATTATTGAAAATGAAGTGCTGTTCTGTGAACTGGATTCTTTTGCCGGAGACGGAGATTTCGGTATGAGTGTGGCCAAAGGTTTCAGAAAACTGAAGCAGGAATGGCCAAACGTTCTGGAAAAAGGTGAAAAAGGTATCGGCGAATTTTTAGAAGCCTGTGCTTTTGTGATTATGGAGCATTGCGGAGGTGCTTCCGGACCAATCTGGGGAATTGCATTTTTAAGAGCCGGTCGCTGCTGCAAGGGGAAGCAAAACTTATCGGTGAAAGAGCTGGCAGAACTTTTGGAGGCTGCGGTTGCAGGGATTCAGCAGATTGGAGAACAGTCTTTTGGTCGAGGTGCAGTTGTAGGGGATAAGACATTGATCGATGCCCTTGTTCCTTGTGCGGATGCATGGAAAGAAAGTGCGGCACAGAACCGTAATATAGGCGAAGCTTTCTGTATTGGTGCTCAGGCTGCTGTAGCAGGAGCAGAAAGTACAAAACAGATTATAGCCCGGATGGGACGTGCAGGTACGGTGGGTAAAAGAAGTCTAGGACATCCGGATGCGGGAGCTTATGCATTGGGAAAAATATTTACTCATTTGTCAGAATGGATCGTAGAGAATTATAGATAGAAGAGTGGACATGTTTTAAGGTCCACTCTTTTTGGGATAAAAAACAAACAGAAATAAACAAATAGGATGTTCGAATCGCTTGATAAAAAGGAAAATATTGTATATACTGAATTTGAAAGATTGCTCAAAAGTTATGTGTGGTAAAATGACAGCAAAGAGGTGGCGAAGTTAATATGAAAAAAGGCGAACGATGCTTGAAGATTCTTGAAATCTTACAGGAAAAACATCAAGTGGATGTAACGGAACTGTCAAAGTATTTTCAAACATCAGAAATGACAATAAGAAGAGATTTGAATTTCCTTGCAAGGGAGCATAATATTACGAGAACTCATGGTGGAGCAATTATGACGGGACAGTCGGTTGTTCGAATTGCTTCCTTTGATGAAGAGCGTATTTTGAACAAAGACGCAAAAGAAAAGATTGCAAAAAAGGCAGCAAGTTTGATTGAGAATAATCAGAGTCTTTTTATCGATGCGGGGTCTACAACGCGTATAATGGTAGATTATATAGAAGATGATATGAAAGCATTGATTGTGACAAATCATATTGGTGTTGCGGGCAAGGCAATGACCTATGAAAATGCTTCTGTGATCATGCTGGGCGGAGAAATGTTGAAAGATACAAATTGCAGTTCGGGAGAGGTCGCAGAAGAGCAGATTAAAAAGTATACGTTGGATTTGGCATTTTTAGGTGCGGGAGCCATAGATGCCAAGGGCCGTCTGAATGACTGGTATTCGCCTGAGGCGAGATTTAAAAAGACAATTTTTTCTGTTGCAGAAAAGGTATATGTTCTTGTGGATTCTTCAAAGTTTAATAATGGCGGAGTTGTCTGCTATGGTGATCTTTCTCAGATTACAGGCCTGATTACTGATTCGGGTATTTCTGAAAAAAATAAAATGCTTTTAAAACAATATAATGTAGAATTGATTATTGCAGAATAAAACAAAGAAGGAGAAACATCATGGTAAAACACATTATTTTATGGCAGTTAAAGGATGAACTGTCCGCAGAAGAAAAGAAAGTTATTAAAGCAGAAATGAAAGAAAGCTTAGAAGGTCTTGTAGGAAAAATCCCTGGACTGTTGGATGTGAAAGTTCAGATAGAAGGGTTAGCATCTTCCAATGCTGAAGTGATGCTTGATACTTCTTTTACAGACGAAGCTTCATTAAAAGTATATGCAACACATCCTGAACATGTGGCAGTAGCAGATGGAAAGGTAAGACCATTTACAAAAACAAGATTATGTCTTGATTTTGAAGTGTAAAAAATGTTAAAAATCCCCTGAAATAGAGGAATTTCTTCTTCTATTTTAGGGGATTTTCCTGTATAATGGCATACATATTACGTTTTTTAAAGAGGAGAGATTATGTTGGAAACGATTAAATCAATCAATGATGTGGTAAACGGTCTTGTTTGGGGCGTTCCGGCCATGGTCTGCATCATTGGTGTAGGTATCCTGTTGTCGGTAAGAACAGGATTTGTACAGTTTAGAAAATTCCCATATGCTATGAAAGCAACTCTTGGGAAAGTATTTAAGAAAAGTGAAGCAGGACAGGGGGCCATCACACCGTTCCAGGCTGTGTGTACAGCGCTGGCGGCAACAGTAGGTACTGGTAACATCGCCGGAGTCGCTGGTGCCATTGCAATCGGTGGTCCGGGTGCGGTTTTCTGGATGTGGATTTCAGCCCTTCTTGGTATGTGTACAAAATTTGCCGAAGTAACCCTGGCAGTACATTTTCGTGAAAGAAATGAACAGGGTGATTACGTTGGCGGACCAATGTATTACATCAAGAACGGTCTTTCAAAAAAATGGCATTTCCTTGCGGTGCTTTATGCAGGATTTGCAGTGTTGACTGTATTTGGTACAGGAAATGCAACACAGGTAAATACAATTACGACAGCGATCAATTCGGCGCTGTTAAGCTACAATTTAATTGATACTTCAACACAGGGAACGGTGAGTCTGATCATTGGTATCATCATTACAGTTGTTGTTGGAATGGTACTTCTTGGCGGAATCAAGCGAATTGCAAAAGTTACAGAAAAACTGGTGCCATTTATGGCAGTGCTTTACGTAATCCTTGGTGTGGGTGTGATTGTATTAAATATTGAAAATGTACCATCTGTATTCTATTCGATTTTTTATGGCGCATTTAACCCATCTGCAATTACAGGTGGTGTAGTTGGTTCGCTGTTTGTCAGCATGCAGAAAGGGGTATCCAGAGGTATCTTCTCTAATGAAGCCGGCCTTGGTACAGGTTCTATCGCTCATGCAACAGCAGATACAACAGATCCTGTAGAACAGGGGGTATTTGGTATTTTCGAAGTATTTGCAGATACAATTATTATCTGTACATTAACAGCCATGACAATCCTTTGCAGCGGTGTGCCAATCGAATTTGGCGTAGCAGCAGGGGCGGAGCTTACAATCAGTGGGTTTACAGCAACTTACGGAAACTGGGTATCTATTTTCTCAGCAGTTGCCATGGTTTGCTTTGCATTCTCCACAATTTTAGGCTGGGGACTTTACGGTGCGAGATGTATGGAATTCCTTGGCTCTGCAAAATTTATCAAACCATTTATGGTTGTGTATTCCCTGATGGGTATTGTTGGTGCTACAATGGATTTAGGATTGTTATGGAGCATTGCAGACACATTTAACGGACTGATGGCAATCCCGAACTTAATTGCCCTGTTCCTCTTATCTGGAACGGTTGTAAAACTTGTGAAAGAGAAATTTAAATGAGTTCTTTGATTAAAAAAAATGGTCTGAAATATTTTACGTATATCACACTGGCGTTATTGTATTTTGCAGCTATCTGCTTTTCTCATCCGCAGGAGCTGGCGAGTGGACTCAGGAGTATCATTTTGTCCAGAGATGCATTAATCACCGATTATTTTGAATTGGTCGGTTATGGTCCGGCGTTCTTTAATGCGGCACTGGTTATGACGATTTCGCTGGTTATGATTGAATATGCGGAGCTGCCATATACGGGACTTACCATTGCTGCGGTATTTATCAATACCGGCTTTGGGTTCTGGGGAAAAAATGTGGTGAACATTCTTCCGATCCATTTTGGTACGATACTGTATGCGAAGGCGCATCATACACCGATGAGCAGATACACGTATACAGCATTGTTTGCCACATGTCTGGCACCGTTTGTAACGGAACTTACGTACATTTTGCCGTTTGGGCTTTGGGGCAATCTGGCAATTGCGATTCTGGCAGGTCTGTTCGTGGGATATGTATTACCACCATTGTCTCAGCATACAGCGACCATGCATATGGGGTACAGTTTATTTAACGTCGGATTTTCCGGCGGTACGCTTGCCTTCGTGATGTTTTGCGTTCTGAAGTCGTTTGGCATCACCAGTGAACCGGTATTTATCTGGAAAGCAGAACAGCATCCAAAGCTGATTGCGGGTGTTTACCTTTATCTGATTATTGCGTTTGTACTTGGGATGTATATGAATGAGGGAAAATTGAAATCCCTGCTGAAAATATGGAAACATCCTGGACGAGCAGTTGCCGATTTTGTTCTGATGGACGGACCTGGTGCGACACTGATGAATATGTCTTTAACCGGAATTGCAGCGCTGAGCTATGCCATGGCGATAGGCTCTGATTTTTCAGGACCGGTACTTGGCTGTCTGTTTACTGTATTTGGATTCGCGGCATTCGGTGCACACCTTAGAAACTATCTTCCGGTATTGTTTGGCGTGTTCTTGTCCACTCTGTTTACACAGTATTCTGCAAATGATGCGAGTATGATCATTGCAGCATTTTTCGTAGTTGGTATTTCACCGATTGCGGGACAGTTTGGCGTAATTGCGGGTGTGATTGCAGGTATGCTTCATTCTTGCATTGTCATGTGTACATCCGCCATGTATGGTGGTTTGAATTTATATAACAATGGTTTTAGCTGTGGCTGGGTGGCGATTGTCATGATTCCGGCACTGGAAAGCTTTATGCGCAGCTACGAAGTAAGAAAACAGAAAAGAAAAGCAAAGAGGGAGAGCAGACATCAATGATTCATGAGCGTAGAAAAGTGACTAAAATTGTAGAAGAATTGACCATTTTCTTCTTTTCCGTAGGAGCTACAAAAATGAACTCCGGTATCGAGTACGATGGAGTAACTGCAAATATTACATTTCGGTCCAATTTTGAACCTGAGAACAGACATAAGGTTGAGGAACTGGAAAAATATTTCAATGAACCCAAAAATGCTGGTATGGAAGACATTTATTGGGAGCTTGCAGGAAGCGGAGACCCGGGGGAACCGGGACAGCTGCTACTTCTTGGTATGATGGTAGATCGTGCGGAAGTGGTTGTTGGAGAAACAACTGCAGAATTAAAATTATATAAAGAACTGATCGAGAGATTATAAAACTAGGAGCTGGCAATTTGCCAGCTCCTTTATATTTTCGGATTATGCGTTGATCATAGTAACCAGTTCCTGTGCTTTTGCCGCTACAGCGTCAACAGCTTTCAGGGAAAGAGAGATTACGTCGTGTGCGTTGTGATTTGCTTCGTAAGCTTCACCGAAAGAAGTGATAAATGCTTTACGAAGATCCGCTCCGAAGTTGCATTTTAACAGACCGTGTTTTCGGGCTTCCTGAAGTACCGGGTATGGAATTCCGGAACCGCCATGCATTACCAACGGAACAGGGCAGATTTTATTGATTCTGTCTAAAAGGTCGATGTCAATCTTAGGTTCCATAACAAGGCCGTGTACGTTTCCGATGGATACAGCCAGCAAGTCGCAGCCTGTTCTTTCAACAAATTCAACAACCATATCAGGATCTGTTTTGCCTTCGCCTTCGCCGCCTTCGATATCATCTTCTTTTCCGCCAAGTGCACCAAGTTCCACTTCTACAGGAATGCCGTAGAAGTGGCAGTATTCTACGGTTTTTCTGGATTCTTCAATGTTTTCTTCGAATGGAAGTGCGGAAGCATCAACCATGATAGAAGTAAAGCCGGCATCTACACAGGCTTTTACGTCTGCGAAAGAACGACCGTGGTCTAAGTGAAGACCGATTGGGGTTTCGTATCTGCTTGCAGCGTCTTTTGCAATCTCAGCGATAACATAAGGATTTGAAAGACGAAGGTTGTTGGAAGAAATCTGGATATATCCTGGAAGCTTTGCTGCATCCAGACCCTTTGCGATTGCATAAGTCATTTCCAGATTTGTTGTATTAAATGCAGGGAGGATAAGACCTCTCTTTTTTGCATAGTCCATTAAGTCAAAACCATTGATCAGTTTCATAGCGATAATCTCCTTTTTGTAGTAATGTAGTTTGTTGATAGATATAAAAAGTGTTCGTTAGTGTTCGAAAATGCTCAATCGGACACCTTGTGTTTTATTATACTTCAAGTCAGGAAAAAATCAAACTATTTTTTATAAAAATGAACAAAAAGTGTGGTTGATAATATGTTCGAATGGTGTTAAAATAAACATGTTACAAAATAATAACAACATCGAAAAATAATACCAGAGGTTATATCATAATGTCTTATTATATTGGACTCGATTTAGGAACATCTTCAGTAAAGCTTTGTCTGACAGATGAAAAAGGTAAATTAATAAAGGAAGCCAGCAGATCATATGAAGTGCAGCAGCCGACGTTAGGGTGGAAGGAAATTGAACCTGAAACATGGTGGAAGAATACCTGTGAAGCTATGAATGAATTGCTGGAAGGCATTGAGGGCTGTCGGATCAAAGGGATTGGCGTAACCGGACAGATGCATACGCTGATTCTGCTGGATAAAGATGGAAATATAGTACGTCCTGCCCTGATGTGGAATGACACGCGAACTGCGGGGCTGGTACCGGATATGATGGAGGCTATTCGCGATACGGAGATTGGTTATTTAAATAGAATCCTTTCTACAGGAAGCCCGGCAGCCAATATGATGTGGGTCAAAGAAAATGAACCGGAAAATTATAAGAAAATTAAAAAATTTTTAATTGGACCGGACTATATTGTATATCGACTGACTGGAGTATATGGAACCGACTATTGTGAAGCGTCTACTTCTTCCATGTATGATACGGTAAAAAAATGCTGGTCACCAATTATGCAGGAAATTTTGGGACTTCCGGACGATGTTTATCCGGAAGTAAAAGGAAGTGCAGAGATTGCAGGTGTAATCAGACCGGAGCTGGCAGAACAATTTGGAATTAATTCAAAGGCTATGGTAATTGTTGGTACAGGTGATAATCCGGCATCTTCTATCCCGACAGGCTGTCTGGGAAAAAATTATCCGGTATTTTCTATGGGAACCTCAGGTGTGTTGATGTTTCCTAGAGAAAAGCTGGATTATACGGCAAAGGGAAAAAATATATTGTTCGGATTTGACAGAGAGCATTGTAATATTCTTGTGCAGGGAGTGGTGCAGTCCTGTGGAAGCTCCTTCAGATGGTGGAATATTGACATTATGGAAAATGAAGGATTTAAGGTCGATTCCATGTTTGATATGGATAAACTGGGAGAAAGTCAGCTGTTGTTTTATCCGCACCTTGTTGGTGATAAGACCATTTATGCAGACCCTTCGCTCCGCGGCGCATTTATTGGTTTGAGTACAGATACTACCAGAGCGGAAATGACACTGGCTGTAATGGAGGGGATTGCGTTTGCGTTGAAAGAGCTGGCGCATGAACTGCATCTGGAGGATACGGAACTGAATGAATTAAAAGTGATTGGAGGCGGTTCGAAAAGCCGTATCTGGATGCAGATTCTGGCGGATGTTATAGGACTGCCGATCGCACAAATGGGCGGAGAAGGCGGCGCGGGCTATGGAATGGCACTTCTTGCGGCATATTCCTGTGGAGAAATCGATTCGATTGAACATATTTCTGAACGTGCGGTGCAGGTGAAAGAACATTTTTATCCTCGTGCCTATAATGCAGCCTTATATAATGCAAAATACCAAAAGTATATGAAGATTTATGATGCGCTAAAACCGTTTTTTGGCAGTTAAAATGTTTGAATGAACAAAAAACATAAAATTAGACAAAAAATATTGTTCGATATTGTTCAAATTGATGATTGAAATTCGAACAAGAAAGATGTAATATGTATTTATCAAACAAAAAGTTTGTATAAACAATTTTTAAGGAGGAATTTTCAAATGAAAAAGTTCTTAAGTGTACTGCTTTGTGCAGTAATGGTTTTCTCCCTCGTAGCATGTGGTGCTAAAGAAGAAACTGCAACAGAAGCTCCGGCAGCAACAGAAGAAGCAACAGAAGAAGTTGCAGAAGCTCCAGCAGAAACTATTAAAATTGGTTTCTCACCTTATACACTGGCTAATGAATACTTCTCAGCAGTAGAAGCAGGTGTTAAGGCAGCTTGTGATGAATTAGGATATGAAATGATCTCTAACGATCCTCAGTCCGATTCCACAGTTCAGGCAAAACAGATCGACGACATGATCGCTCAGGGTATTTCCGGTCTCGTTTATATCCCTAACGATTCTAAAAACTGCCGTTCCGTACTTGAAGCTTGTAAAGAAGCAGGCGTATTCGTAATCAACGTTGATAACGTTATTACAGAAGACGACTACGATGTAGTTGATGGTATTATCGCTTCTGATAACCACCAGTTAGGATACCTTTCAGGTAAATATGTTGCAAGCAAAGCTACAGAAGGCGGAAAAGTTCTTATCGTTCACCTTCAGACAGCAGAATCTTGTGCAGTAAACGTACAGGGCTTCTGGGATGGTCTTAATGAAAATGCAGCAGAAGGTGCTGTATTTGAAGAAGTTCAGGTTGTAGAAGGCGGCGGTGCTACAGATATCGCTTACAAAGCAGTTTCTGATGCTCTTTCAGCTCATCCGGAAATCACAATCATCTATGCTATCAACGATACATCTGCTCAGGGTGCTATCCAGGCAGTTGCAGAAGCTGGTTTAGAAGATCAGATCATGGTAGCTGGTAAAGATGCTGCTCCACTTGGAAAACAGAACATCAAAGATGGCAAACAGATTCAGTCTTCAGGACAGAGACCATCTCAGATGGGTTATGATGGAGTTTACTCTATCAGCGAACTCTTAGCAGGAAACGAAATCGAATTCAACGTAGCAATTGAAGCTTATGACTGCTCAGCAGACAACATTGATGATTTCGATTTAACAGCATGGGATGCTATCGAACACAAATAATATATAATCAGTTGATTTGATTATTGAATGATTATGACCGGCTCAAGGGAGTCTCTTGAGTCGGTTATTTTTGAGAATTCTTTTTTAAAAGTGATTGATAATGTGAAAGACGTTGAAAGGCGGAAAATTATGGCGACTAAACTGTTAAAAATGACAAATATTTCCAAGTCCTTTGGGTCTAACAAAGTACTGGAAGGTATTGAAATTGAAGTTGACAGAGGAGAGGTTGTGGCACTGCTTGGAGAAAATGGTGCCGGGAAATCGACTCTGATTAAAATATTAGGTGGAATCTATCATGCCGATACAGGTAATGTTTATATAGATGGCGAAGAAAAACATATTCTGAATGCAGCGGATGCAGGAAAAGAAGGAATTCGAATCATCCATCAGGAGATTGTTCTTGTGCCGGAACGTACCATTGCAGCGAATGTATTTCTTGGAAGAGAAATCAAAAAACATGGTCTGATTGACTATGATGCAATGAGAGTGGAAACACAGAAGGTTCTGGATGACTTGAAGATTCCTTTGAATGCAGATACATATATCAGAGATTTGCCTTTGGGTATGCAGCAGCTGGTAGAAATCGTAAAAGCGGTGTCTGCAGATGCAAAGATTGTAGTGATGGATGAACCGACATCTTCTCTTTCCCAGGCTGAAACAGAAACACTGTTCAGCATTATTGAAAGACTGACATCAAAAGGCGTAGGTATCATTTATATTTCTCACAGACTGGATGAGCTGTTTCGTATCACAGACCGTATTCTGGTCATTCGAGATGGTATCAGTGTTGGAAATGTAGAAACCAGGAGTGCAGTTCGTGAAGAACTGGTTAACATGATGGTTGGTCGTGAGCTGACCAGTTACTATACAAGAAACATTCGTGAAGTTGGCGATGTGGCTTTGGAAGTTAAAAATCTCTGCAATGATGAACAGGGAATTCAGAATGTAAATTTCCATGTAAGATATGGAGAAGTCATTGGCTTTGCAGGTCTGGTAGGTGCGAAACGTACAGAGACTATGAAGACGATTTTTGGATCATATAAGAAAAATTCTGGCCAGATTCTTCTGGATGGAAAGCCGGTTACAATTAAAAGACCGAAAGATGCCATCGACAATGGTATCATCTACGCTTCTGAGGACAGAAAAAAAGAAGGGCTTGTCCTCATGAATGATATTGAATTTAACATGGGTCTTGCAAACCTGGCTGAATATGTAAAATTTGGTCGTGTAGATAGAAAGTCCTGGGGCAGTATGATCGAAGAATATGTAAAGAAATTTTCTATCAAGATCACATCTGCTCAGCAGATTGCGGGAGATCTTTCCGGTGGAAACCAGCAAAAGGTTGTTCTTAGTAAATGGCTGGCATGCGATCCGAAAGTTATTATTCTTGATGAACCTACCAGAGGTATTGACGTAGGATCCAAGTCTGAAATTTATGAAATTATTGATGAGCTGGCGGGCAAAGGTTGTGCGGTAATTATTGTATCATCTGAATTACCGGAGATCATCAATATGTGTAATCGATGTTATGTGATGTGTGAAGGTCATATGACTGGTGAATTGGCAGAAAACGAATTCTCACAGGAAGCAATTATGACAATGGCTACAAATCGTGAACATGCTTAATAACGGAGGAATATAAAAATGGCTACAAATAAAGAGAATGCAATCAAAGCGATCAATGCCAAAAAAGCAAATCCTGTTTTGGCATATTTTAAAAGAAACTTAGGTACCATCATTGGATTGGTGCTCTTAACAGCATTATTTGGTATTTTTACAGAAAACTTTCTAACTGTGTCAAATATTCTGACAATGTTACAGAACAACGTAGTTAACGCAATTATCTGCTGTGGTATGTTAATGGCAATCATGATGGGACAGATTGATATTTCTGTGGGTTCTATCGTTGGGCTGACAGCCATGGTAGCAGCTTATTTGATTACGAACCTTGGATGTAGTTTTGGAGTGGCGCTTGCAGTTTCTTTTCTGGTTGGTATTTTGATCGGTGCAATCAACGGTGGATTAATTGCTTATTTAAAGATTCCTGCATTCGTTGCAACCTTGGCAACACAGTCTATCGCAAGAGGTTTTTGTAAAATTCTTTCTGATGGTATTTCTATTCGTATCAGAAACGATGCTTACAATGCGATTGCAGGAGCAAAGTTTGTAATTCCTGGAACAGAAGCATTATCTGCAAATGGCAGAGTTCCAATTTCCATTTCAGTTACAATCCTTTACGCAGTTATTTTATTGTTGATCACATGGGTGTTACTGAACAGAACGAAATTTGGTTATTATATTTATGCAATTGGTGGTAACGAAACAGCAGCAAAATATTCTGGTATCAATACAAAACTGTACAACATGCTTCCTTATGTATACATTGGTTTTCTTTGCGCGGTAGGTGGTACGATTTGGGCTTCTAAATTGCAGGGTGTACAGTCTACATTGGGCGCAGCTTACGAAATGGACGCGATTTCTGCGGTAGTAATCGGTGGTGCTTCTATGTCGGGAGGTTCCGGTACAGTGGGAGGTACATTGATTGGTGTTCTGATTATTGCGGTTCTTTCGAATGGTCTGAACGTTATGGGGGTCAATGCATTCTGGCAGGATGTATTCAAAGGTATCATTATCATTGTTGCGGTAGTAATCGACGTACTCAGAAAATCTAAGAAAAAATAATAAATCTTATCAAATCAGAAATTAACAAATATGCAAAAATGAGGTTCCATATGAGACCTCATTTTTGTGCATTAGGAGAAAATAGGAGGGTTATATGGCATACGCAGGATTGGATGTTGGAACAAGTGGTACCAAGATGGTGGTATATGACTTGGATGGAAATGTATTATACACAGCAGCAGAACGTTATAAAGAACACGGTGGAGACGGATATCGGGAAATTGATGGAAATGAAATTCTAGTTTATGTGCTGAAGGTTCTGAAAAATGTAGGAGAAAACTGTCCGGAACCTATCGATGCCATGGCTGTTACCAGCCTTGGAGAGTCTGTTGTGTTTTTAAATGACAAAAAAGAAAGCCTTTGCCGTTCCATGGTTACCGGTGACAAACGTGGAATTCCGGAAACTGAAAAACTGACACGAGAACTGGGTGCGCAGCATATCCTGGATGTCACTGGTCTGCCGCCATGTGAACTTTATGGTTTGCCAAAATATATGTGGGTCAACGAAAATACCAATGCGGTAAAGGAAGCCACAGCGATTTGCTTTTACGAAGACTTTATCGGCTATGTGCTGACTGGGAAACGCAAAGTGAGTTATTCTTCGGCTGCCAGAAGTATGGCTTTTGACATTCATAACAGATGCTGGTCAAAAGAACTGTTAGACTATGCGGAAATTGATATTTCCAAGATGTCTGAGCCTTGTGATGCGGGCACAGTCATCGGTACAATTTTACCGGAAATGGCAGAAATGCTTCACTTAAATCCGAACATGAAAGTAGTTGTAGGTGGTCATGATCAGAGCTGTGCTGCACTAGGCAGTGGTCTGAACCGTATGGAAACCGGCGAGTGCGGTATGGGTACCTGTGAATTTATGTT
The DNA here is from genome assembly GCA_964650775.1 of uncultured Lachnoclostridium sp. Taxonomy (GTDB): domain Bacteria; phylum Bacillota; class Clostridia; order Lachnospirales; family Lachnospiraceae; genus HGM12587. The sequence goes on from CAZYUZ010000006.1 coordinate 15,852, forward strand.
CATGCGTCTGCCGGAAGCAAAGAGTGATGCATTCATGATTGACAGCGACTTGACTTGCGTTCCTTACGTCCTTCCGGGGGCATATCTGACAAGTCTCGAAGTTACAACTTGCGGAATTCTCAAAAACTGGTGCATGGATACTGTGTTAAAGAGCTTTTGGCAGGAATGTGAAGCGGCGGGAAAAAATGTATTTGCAGAAGTAGATAAACTGATTGATGGTAAGGAAACAGAAGTGCTGGTGCTTCCGCAGTTTGGATCTTCAGGTAATCCTGATATTAACCATGACGTTACAGGTACGATCTGCGGACTGAGAACCGATACAAAGCCGGAAGAAATTTATCAGGCAATTCTGGAAGGTATGGCGTTTCAGTTTATGCTTGGATATGAAGAGTCAAAAAAACTTGGAGCAAATATCAATAAGCTGATCTGTACCGGCGGCGGTGCAAAATCCGATGTGACTATGCAGATGCGTGCGGATATTATGAATATGGAAGTTTCTACCATCACAACAGAAGAATCCGGAACGTTGGGATGTATGATTCTTGCAGCGACAGGTACAGGAGCATATGACAGCATTGAAGAAGCAATTGAAAAGGCTGTACATATCAAAGCAACGTTTAAACCAAACCCTGAAAGACAGACATATTATGAAAAGAAATATGAACGATTTAAAAAGCTTTATGAACTGATGCATCTGTTCTAAAAACAGTCGTTCCAATAAAATAATAACTGTGCCCGATTGTACAATCGGGCGCTTTTTTGTTATAATTATAAGATAGGAATTTCAGGAGAGAGAATAGAATGATTAAAGTAATTTTATGGGATATTGATGCTACATTGCTGGATTTTCTGGCAGCAGAAAAAGCTGCGATCCGGTTTTGTTTTAACAAGCATGGACTTGGAGAGTGTACCGATGAAATGCTTGGACGTTATACGGTAATTAATAAACGCTACTGGGAGATGCTGGAACGGGGAGAAATGTCGAAAGCAGACATATTGATCAATCGTTTCAAAGAGTTTTTTGCTTTGGAAGGTATTGAAGCGGACTGCGAAAAGGAGTTTAATGATTCTTACCAGATCGCACTTGGCGATACCATTTGTTTTAGAGATAACGGATATGAACTGGTGAAAAAATTACAGGGTCAATACCGTCAGTTTGTGGTAACCAATGGGACTTTTGTAGCGCAGGAACGAAAGCTTCGAAAATCCGGAATCGGTGAACTGGTAGAAGAAGCATTTATTTCGGATCTGATTGGACATGAGAAGCCAGCCATCGAATTTTTTGACTATGTGTTTGAAAGAATTGGATCTTACGAAAAGAATGAGGTCTTGATCATTGGAGATTCTCTCACCAGTGATATGAAGGGCGGCAATAACGCAGGAATTATTTGCTGTTGGTACAATCCAAACCATTTGGAAAATACAAAGAATGTCAGAATCGACTATGAGATTGACGATTTATGGCAGTTAGAGGAGATTTTGAAAAAACATGAATAAAAAAGAAATATTAGAAATTAGGAAACAGTTTACACCAGCGAATTGTGCGATTACCCGTATCTGTGGCTGCTATGTAAATCATGAAAAAGAAAAAATCTGTCAGTCAAAGCAGGCATTTTTATCAATGCCGGAGGAAGAGGCTTTTAAATATTTTGATATTTTCAAACATACGCTTTCAGGTACCGTTGGAAAGAATATGATCAACATGGAATTTTCGCTGGATTCCGAAATGCCGGGTGGTCCGCAGGAATTTTTGATGAAGCTTCGCGAGAGTGAATTAAAGGACGATATGCTGGTAGAAGAGTTCTATGACAAGGTGATCGAACATTACCGTTATGGAGAAAACTATTACATTGTATTGATCTATGCGGCATATGATGTTCCGGGAAAATCTACAGATGGACTGGAAATGGATGATGCTTCTGATACAGTGTTCAGACATATTTTGTGCAGTATCTGTCCTGTGAATTTAACCAAGGCGGCGTTGTCTTATAATCCGGAGACAAATCTCATGGAAGACCGTGTGCGTGACTGGGTGGTGGAAATGCCGATGAACGGATTTTTGTTCCCGGCGTTTAACGACCGCGCTACAGATATACATAATATGCTCTACTACTCCAAGAATCCGGAAGAAATCCAGCCGGAACTCATCGATCAGGTATTTGGTGCGGGCATTCCTGTAACTGCAAAGAGCCAGAAGCAGATTTTTGATGCAGTGGTTGCGGAAACGCTTGGAGAGGACTGTGGATATGAAGTGGTCCGTAACCTCCATGATAATTTATATGAAATGATGGAAGAGCATAAAGAAAATCCGGAACCGTTAGAACTTTCTAAAATGGACGTGAAAAAACTTTTGGAAAAGAGCGGCGCACCGGAAGAGAAAATGCAGACTTTTGATGCAGAATTTGACACTGTTGCAGGGGAGCGCACAACGCTTCTTGCCAGCAATGTAGTGAATGTGAAAAAATTTAGTGTGGAAACACCGGATATTGTGATCAAAGTCAACCCTGAAAGAGCTGATTTGATTGAAACAATGGAAATTGAAGGAAGAAAATGTCTTGTGATTGCCATTGATGATCATGTGGAAGTAAATGGTGTGAGTGTAAAGCTCTAAAAAAGGCAAAATCTATACAAAGAAATCAGGGATGTAAGTGAAGAGACAGAAAAAAAGCTATGAAATGAATATGTGCGAGGGACCATTGGTCGGTAAAATGCTGGTTTTTACCATACCGCTGATGTTTTCCGGGATTTTACAGCTGCTGTTTAATGCGGCGGATACCATTGTGGTTGGACGCTATGCCGGTTCGGAAGCTTTGGCAGCAGTGGGTTCGACTACGTCGCTAATCAATCTTCTGGTAAATATGTTTATGGGGCTTTCTGTAGGAGCGAATATTTTGATTTCCAGATACTACGGAGAGAAGAAAGAAGAAGATATTAAGGAAACGGTGCATACCTCGCTTACGGTAGCAGCCCTGGCTGGTGTCGTGCTGGCAGTTGTGGGAAATGTTTTTGCAAAACCGTTATTGGTCTTAATGGGATCTCCGGAAGATGTTGTAGATTTAGCCGCTGTCTATGTGAAGATTTATTTTATGGGAATGCCGGTCCTTTTAATCTACAACTATGGCGCAGCTATTTTGCGTGCGATTGGTGATACGAAGCGTCCGCTGTATTATTTGACGGCTGCAGGGGTGGTGAATGTTGTTCTCAACCTGATTTTTGTAATCAAGTTTGATATGAGTGTCGCTGGTGTTGCGTTGGCAACAGTCATTGCGCAGTGCGTATCTGTAGCACTTCTTTTGAACTGCATGTGCAGAATGGAAGGAAGTTGCCGTTTGGAACTGAAAAAGCTGGGCATTCATAAGGAAAAAGCGTGGCTGCTGTTGCGCCATGGTCTGCCGGCGGGTCTGCAGGGGTCCGTGTTCTCGTTTTCCAACGTGCTGATTCAGTCCTCGATCAACTCCTTTGGTTCTGTTGCAATGGCAGGCTCCAGTGCGGCAGCAAACGTAGAAGGATTTATCTATACTGCTATGAACTCTTTCCAGCAGACGGCGCTTTGCTTTACAAGTCAGAATCTTGGCGGTGGAAAATATGATCGAATCAACAAAGTATTTAGAAACAGCGTTTTGATGGTAGCTTTTGTTGGAATTGTCATGGGTGGAGGATGCTATTTCTTTGGGGAAGAGCTTCTTAGTATCTATTCTTCAGATCCGGAGGTTATTTCTTACGGGCTGACGAGATTCCGCTGGATTGGAATTCCGTATTTCTTATGTGGAATTATGGATGTGTTGGTTGGGATGCTTCGAGGACTCGGTTATGCAGTGGTGCCAATGTTTGTATCGATCATTGGTGCTTGTGGCTTTCGAATCTTGTGGATTGCGACGGTATTTGCACAGTATCATTCTCTGGATGTTCTGTTTAGTTCCTATTGCATCAGCTGGATTCTCACAGGCGGAACACATTTGATCTGTTTTATTGTAGTATGGAAGAAGTTAAAAAAACAATTGATGAATCGTGGGTAAGATTTGAAAATAATTAATGAAATATAAGGAGAATTTGTATGAAAGCGTATGAAAGACTTTTAAAATATGTAGTGGTGGATACGCCAAGTGACCCGGCATCAGAAAAGGTACCTTCCTCTGATTGTCAGTTTGCACTGGCTAATCTGCTGGTGGAAGAATTAAAAATCATTGGCGTGGAAAATGCAGAAGTGGATGACAAATGTTATGTTTATGCATCCATTCCTGCCACAGAAGGATATGAAAACTGTAAGCGTCTTGGCTTTATTGCGCATATGGATACGGCACCTGATTTTAACGGCTGCGATGTGAAGCCGCAGGTAATTGCAGATTATAATGGGAATGATGTGCAGTTAGGAGAGAGCGGACGTGTTTTAAAAGTGAAGGATTTCCCGGAACTTGCAAATTTAAAAGGACGTACACTGATTACCACAGATGGAACGTCTCTTCTTGGCGCTGATGATAAGAGTGGGATTGCAGAAATTATGACTATGGTGGAACGTATTTTGAAAGAAAATATTCCTCATGGAAAAATCTGCATTGGTTTTACACCGGATGAAGAAGTTGGTGCGGGTGCGGATAACTTCGATGTAGAACGATTTGGAGCGGATATTGCATATACAGTGGATGGCGGCATGGAAGGTGAAATTGAATACGAGAACTTTAATGCTGCAGGCGCGAAAGTTGTTTTCCACGGAAATAACGTGCATCCGGGAATGGCAAAAAATATTATGGTAAACTCACAGCTGATGGCAATGGAGTTTAACGGTATGCTGCCAAAAGATGAAACTCCTGCGACAACAGAAGGATATGAAGGATTCTTCCATCTGACCAATATGGAAGGAAATGTGGAAAGTACAACACTTCAATATATTATCAGAGAACATTCGAAAGAATTATATGAAGCGCGCAAAGCTTTGATGTTAAAAAATGTTGAATTGTTAAATGAAAAATATGGTGCGGGAACCGTAGAACTGGAATTAAAAGATCAGTACTTTAATATGAAAGAAATGATTGAACCGCATATGTATTTAATCGATAACGCAAAAGAGGCCGCTTTAGAGGTTGGAATTACCCCAAATGTAGTTCCGGTTCGCGGCGGTACAGACGGTGCCCGCTTAAGCTTCATGGGACTGCCTTGTCCAAATCTTGGAACAGGTGGTTTCGGATTCCATGGACCATATGAACACGTGACTGTAGAAGGAATGGAACTTTGCGTAGAAATGATGTTAAAGATTGTGGAAAAATATGCAAAAGCGTGATATGATAAGTGAAATGCGCACACGATAACGTGTTAAAGTGCCAGAGGAGGAGAAACATGAGTACTTATATTGGATTTATTGGATGCGGAAATATGGGCGGTGCTCTTGCAAAAGCGGCGGTAAAGTCGGAAATGATGACACCGGGTCAGATTTGTATTGCAGATAAAAATACAGCGCAGGCAGAAAAAATGGCAGAAGCTTTAGGCGGCGCAGTGGTTGGAACCAACAAAGACGTTGCGAAATATTGTAACTACATTTTCCTTGCCGTAAAACCACAGATGATGGCAGCAGCGTTAGAAGAAATTGCACCAGTTTTAAAAGACCGTGAAGACCGTTTTGTTTTAGTTACAATCGCAGCTGGTCTGACTATGAGTACCATTCAGGAAATGGCAGGTGGAAACTATCCGATCATTCGTTTGATGCCAAATATTCCGGCATCTGTTGGAAAGGGTATGATTCTTTACTGCAGCGCAAAAACACATTTGGATGAAATGGTAACCTTCCTTCATATGATGAAAGAAGCAGGAAGATTTGATGAACTGGCAGAAAATTTAATTGATGCAGGAAGTGCTGTGACAGGATGCGGACCGGCATTTGCCTATATGTTCATTGAAGCACTGGCTGATGGTGGTGTTGCATGCGGACTTCCAAGAGCGAAAGCTCAGGAATATGCAGCACAGATGCTTGCAGGTTCCGCTGAAATGGTATTAAAGGGCACACAGCATCCGGGTGAATTAAAAGACATGGTATGCTCACCGGCTGGAAGTACCATTCAGGGCGTGCGTGCATTAGAAGCAGGTGGCTTCAGAGGAGATATTTTTGAGGCTGTGGTAGCAGCTTATGAAAAAACAAAAGAGTTAGGAAAAAAATAATATGAGAATCGTAGTAAAAGTAGGAACATCTACACTGGCGCATCCTACGGGGAGATTAAATATTCAGCGAGTGGAAATGCTGGTAAAAGTTTTAAGTGATTTAAAAAATGCTGGTCATGAGATGGTTTTGGTATCATCAGGTGCTATCGGCATGGGAGTTGGAAAGTTAATGCTTCCGGGCAAACCGACAGATATGCCGACAAAACAGGCGGCAGCAGCCGTTGGACAGTGCGAACTGATGTATACCTATGACAAACTGTTTGGGGAATATAACCATACCGTGGCACAGATTCTTCTGACTGGGGAAGATATTGAAGATGAAAGGCGACGTCATAATTGTGAAAATACACTTTGTCGTCTTTTGGAACTTGGGGCGCTTCCGATCATTAATGAAAATGATACGGTATCCACTGCGCAGATTGAAATTGGGGACAATGATACATTAGCAGGAATCGTGGGAAGAAGTATCCATGCGGATTTGATTATTTTGTTAACTGATATTGATGGAGTGTTTACGGCAGATCCACATAAGGACCCAAATGGAAAGTTAATTCCATTGGTAGAAGAAATCACACCGGAACTGATGCGACTGGCTGGTGGAGCAGGCAGTAAGCAGGGAACTGGCGGTATGACGACGAAACTTTTGGCAGCCCAGATTGCAACAAGTGCAGGCTGTGATATGGTGATTGCCAATGGTAAAAAACCACAGATTCTCTACAAAATTGTAGATGGTGAAGCGGTTGGAACAAAATTTGTTGGAAAGAAACAGGGGTAATAGTATGACAACACAGGAAATGTTAAAGCTGGCGAAAGAAGCAAAAACTTCCATGATGTTAGCAGATACAGATACAAAAAATGCGGCACTGACCTTTATGGCAGAAGAGTTGATTGCAGGAACTGATGAAATTTTAGCAGAAAATGAAAAAGATCTGGAAGCCTCCAAGGGGATTATTTCGGATGTTATGCTGGATCGTCTGGCATTATCCAAGAGCCGAATTGAAGGTATGGCGCAGGGAATCAGAGAGGTTGTAGAACTCCCGGACCCTGTAGGAAAAGTGCTTCGTCGTGTAGAACGTCCAAATGGACTGGTCATTGAAAAAACAGCCGTTGCCATGGGTGTTGTAGCAATCATTTACGAAAGCCGTCCAAATGTAACTTCGGATGCGGCAGCACTTGCATTAAAGAGTGGCAATGTCTGTGTGCTTCGCGGTGGTAAGGAAGCTTATCGTTCCGCAGCAGCAATTGTGAAATGCTTAAAACGTGGTCTGGCGAAAGCGGGTATTTCTGAAAATGCAGTTAACCTTGTGGAAGATACCACACGTGCATCTGCGACAGAACTGATGACAGCGGTTGGTTATGTGGATTTATTGATTCCACGCGGTGGTGCAGGACTGATTCGCGCGTGTACAGAAAATGCAAAAGTGCCGTGCATCCAGACTGGTACCGGTATCTGTCATGTGTATGTTGATAAGTACGCAGATCAGGACAAAGCATTAAAAATCATCAAAAATGCGAAGACAAGCAGACCTTCCGTATGTAATGCAGAAGAAGTATTACTCGTACATCATGATGTTTACGAAGAATTTTTGCCAAAATTAAAAGTAGTTTTAGATGCAGGCGAAAACCCTGTAGAACTGCGTCTGGACGAACGCGCAGCGAAAGTGATCGATGGTGTTGCAGCAGGTGAAAATGATTTTGATACAGAATTTTTGGATTACATTCTGGCTGTGAAGGTTGTGGACAGTGTAGAAGAAGCAATCGCGCACATCGCGGAACATTCTACAGGACACAGTGAAGCAATTGTGACAGAGGACAATGTGGCAGCGAAGAAATTTATGATGTCAGTGGACAGCTCTTCTGTTTATCACAATGCATCCACAAGATTTACTGACGGCGGCGAATTTGGACTTGGCTGTGAAATGGGTATCTCTACTCAGAAACTTCATGCAAGAGGACCGATGGGTCTTGAAGAGCTTTGCTGCTACAAATATATGGTATATGGAGACGGACACATTCGATGAGTATTTTAAATGTAGAACACTTAACCCACGGATTTGGGGACAGAGCAATTTTTGATGATGTTTCCTTCCGCTTGTTAAAAGGGGAACACATTGGACTGATTGGCGCCAACGGCGAAGGAAAGTCCACATTTATGAATATTATTACCGGGAAACTGATGCCGGATGAAGGTAAGGTGGAATGGTCAAAAAACGTGCGTGTTGGATATCTGGATCAGCATACTGCGTTGGAAAAGGGCATGACAATCCGTGACGTACTGGCAAGTGCATTCCAGTTCCTCTTCGAAATGGAGCAGGAGATGAATGCAATGTACGAAAAAATGGGTGATGCTACCGACGAAGAGATGGCAATGCTCATGGAAGAGACTGGTGTGATTCAGGAGCTTTTATCTGCCCATGACTTCTATATGATTGATTCAAAGGTAGAAGAAGTTGGGCGTGCACTGGGGCTTGCGGATATCGGACTTGATAAGGATGTATCAGAACTTTCCGGTGGTCAGAGAACAAAAGTATTACTTGGGAAATTGCTTCTGGAAAAACCGGATATCCTGCTTTTGGACGAACCGACAAACTATCTGGATGTAGAACATATTGAGTGGTTAAAGAGATATTTAAATGAATATGAAAATGCATTTATTTTGATTTCTCATGATATTCCATTCTTAAATAGTGTAATTAACTTAATCTACCATATGGACAATCAGAAGCTTGACCGTTATGTGGGTGATTATGATAAATTCCAGGAAGTATATGCCATGAAGAAGGCACAGCTGGAAGCTGCTTATAATAAACAGCAGAAGGAAATTGCAGACTTAAAAGACTTTGTGGCCAGAAATAAGGCCCGCGTTGCAACAAGAAATATGGCAATGTCCAGACAGAAGAAGCTGGATAAAATGGATGTGATTGAGCTTGCTCATGAAAGACCAAAACCGGAGTTCAATTTTAAGGAAGCGAGAGTTCCTGCAAAATACATTTTCCAGACAGAAAATCTTATCATTGGTTATGATGAACCATTGTCAAAGCCGCTGACGCTGGAAATGGAACGTGGTAAGAAAATTGTTCTGACTGGTGCCAACGGTATCGGTAAAACAACACTGCTGAAAAGCATTCTTGGGCTGATTGAACCACTGGAAGGTAAAGTAGAACTTGGAGATTATTTGAGCATTGGTTACTTCGAACAGGAAATGAGTCAGGATGTACAGACAACCTGTATTGAAGAAATCTGGCAGGAATTCCCTGGATTTACTCAGTATGAGGTGCGTTCTGCACTGGCAAAATGCGGATTGACTACAAAGCACATTGAGAGTAAAGTAAAAGTGCTTAGTGGTGGGGAGCAGGCGAAGGTGAGACTTTGCAAGCTGATCAACCGAGAAACCAACATCTTGGTACTGGACGAACCGACCAACCACTTGGATGTGGATGCAAAAGATGAATTAAAACGTGCGCTGCAGGCATACAAGGGAAGTATCCTGATGGTTTGCCATGAACCGGAATTTTATGATGGGCTGGCAACAGAGGTCTGGGACTGCAGTCAGTGGACAACAAGATTGTAAAACATTTAGGGGGCGTTGCAAAATAGATGAGTAATCATCTATGGAGCATCAGCTCCCTTTTT
>CAZYUZ010000007.1:0-22726 GCA_964650775.1 uncultured Lachnoclostridium sp.
CAAGCTGCTTTGCGAATTCACTATATGGAGTCATGACACCATCATTGCAAGCCAGTTTCAACTGCAGATGAAGGCCATTCAATCCTGCGTCTGCGCAGCGCTTCTTAAATATACTGATTTGTTTCGCTGTTTTTTCTATTCCACCCAGTCCTTTAACCAGATTTTCCAAATCATAAATCATAAAAACAGGTTTGTCATCAATACGATAATAGCTAGGATGACTAAAATATTTTGTAATCAAACGATCACATATTTCAGAAAATGTCATTTCATCTACATCCCCACGCCAAATGATATCCAGCCACATTTCTGTTTCGGACAAACGCTTATCCCAGTTATGGAGCGCATCATGATTTGCCCACATCAACATAAATTTGACACGATCATTATTTCGCGCTTTTAAATAACCATCATTTAAACACTGCTCTAAAAAAGGACGTCGATCAAACCAATACCAATCATAAATAAACACATTCACGCCATGGTCGGCAGCCGCATTGATCTCCATTTCCATTACATAAGGATCCGCTTCATCTACATATCCCCATAATGGTTTACGAGGCCATGTATCCCCTGCAAATTTTTCTTTACAACTGCGTACAGATTGCCATTCTCCCATACCTTCTGGCCAGAAAATACGGGTACGCGGCTCTCTTCCAGTGTAAGCCGGCCATATATAGGCAGCAATATCATAAGACTGTTTCATGCTTCTCTTTTCTCCTTTTACAGATTTTTATCATATCTTATATATAAAATAGTTTTTGCTTGGTATCTACGCAAATTCAAATTATTTCTGTGCAAAAATGATTGAAAATTCAATTATCTATTCCAACAAAAAAGAGAGTATACACACCACCACCAGATAGTGAATATACTCCCTATGTAATCATAACCAATTCTTTCTCTTAATAAAACAACAACGATACCCACGTCACCACATTTGCCCCGAACTGAAACTCCAGTCCCCTGCTTTCCAGTACAGGAATCACATTAATCCCCTGACTTTCCACACACGGATGCATCTTCTGAGGCATACGACAAGGTTCTCCATCCAGAATCGCACATCTTTCACAAAGCTCGCAGGCTTCCGAAGAAAGGATGAAAGGCTCCACGCCCTGTTCTCTCATCATATCAGCAACCTGATTCGTAACCGCTTCATGGTCACCTCTTGTTCCAAGCGTTTCATTGATATCCGCAATATCTCTCACCTCTACGATGGTGCTGATCAGCAAGCAGTTTTCAAACGACCTGCAGTTTTTCTCACATTTTTCCACACTTCCGACGCCCGGAGGACATGCCCATGATTTTCCATACATCGGGCATTCATTTTCACAAATCCAGCGGATGCGATCAGAAAACTCCAACTCTGCAGGATCAATAAAATCATAAATATATAATGGAAGCTCTGCCATACGCTGTTCTAATAGTTCTCTATTCATAAATTTCTTTCTCTTCTACACATTCATTTTTCAATTTTCCTACAAGGAACTGTAATGCATCCACCACATGCGGACGAATATCTCCGCCAATCAGCACATACATAATGTCATCGCCAACGGTCAGTTCTCCTTCGTTGAGCCATGCCTTCACGTAATAAATGCCTTCCAGCCCATAGGTTTCCTCAATTGCAGCAGCCACCTTTGCCTGATCATAGGAAAATAACATTCCTGAAACATCTTTTGTGTGTTCTTCTCCAAAACGCACCTTTGCCTTGGCAGATTTTCGCACAATTCCATTATGGGTCAGATACATCCCGATTTTTTCTGCACTTTCATGCACTTTCGCTTCTGCCATCCACACATCCATAGACGGACTTGTTTTCTTTTTATTCATTTTTGTCATCTCCTATCTGTTTCAGATTTACTTACATTTCATTTATCTTATAACAATCCACGCCCAAATACAAATGAATTATTTTACTCAAAACATATCTTTTCCTGTCCGATTTTGTTATAATGTTTCCAATGACTTGAAAGGCTGGTACCTCTATGATCGACGCTCACGGAAGAACGATTGATTATATGCGAATTTCGATTACGGATCGTTGTAATTTAAGATGTCGTTATTGCACACCGGAAGAAATTTCTTCCATCGGTCACTGTGAAATCCTTCGTTTTGAAGAAATTTTAGAAATCTGCCGTCATGCAGTATCTCTTGGAATCACGAAGTTTAAAGTAACCGGCGGAGAACCTCTCGTTCGAAAAGGTTGTATTTCCTTCTTACGCAATTTGAAGAATCTTCCGGGAGTAGAGCAGGTCACCATCACTACCAACGGTGTCACTTTAAAAGACTGTCTACCTGAATTAAAAGATATTGGCATAGATGGAATCAATATCAGCCTTGATACATTAAATCCAAAAACTTATGAAGAAATCACTCGCAGAGATGAATTTGCCAGAGTTTGGGATGCCATACTTGCCGCTCAGGCTTCCGGTATCAAGCTTAAGATCAACTGCGTTCTTTTAAAGGGAATCAACGACCATGAATTTTTTGATCTGTTACACCTTGCAAAAGACTATCCGCTGGACGTCCGCTTTATTGAAATCATGCCAATCGGCTATGGAAAAGACTTTGAAGGCTTTGATCAAAAGGACCTCCTTGCTCTCCTTGCAGAAAAATATCCTGATTATGAAATTATCGATAAAGCCCGTGGCAACGGACCAGCTTCCTATATTTCCATCCCAGGATTTCAGGGCTGTATCGGTTTTATCGATGCCATTCACAGAAAGTTCTGCGATAAATGCAACCGCATCCGTCTAACTTCCGATGGAATTTTAAAACTTTGTTTATACTATGAAAATGGAATCAATTTAAAGAAAATGCTTCGAGAAGGAGCTTCTTCAGAAGAGCTTGAAGAAGCAATGCAAAAAGCAATCTGCAAAAAACCTGTAGAGCATCAGTTCCATCTGATTGCAAAAGAGGGGCAGGAAGAACTCAAAAAAATGTCACAAATAGGGGGATAACTTTATGGGACATGACCATGCACATCACCATCATCACCATGAAATCACAGAAATATTCCGCGTTGCGGTGCTGACCCTAAGCGATAAAGGTGCCGCAGGCGAACGTGAAGATCAAAGCGGTCCGTTAATTCAGGAAATCGTCGAAAAGGAAAACTATCAGGTTGTCGACTACCGTGTGATTCCTGATGAACAGGCTTTGACGGAAGCAACACTCATCACGCTTTGTGATGATTTAAAAGTCAATTTAGTACTTACCACTGGCGGTACAGGCTTCTCCATGAGAGACCGCACACCGGAAGCAACTTTAGCAGTGGCTGACAGACTGGCGCCGGGAATCTCCGAAGCAATTCGCGCCTACTCCATGCAGTTTACGAACCGTGCCATGCTAAGCCGTGGTACTTCTGTTATTCGTGGTGCGACACTCATTATTAATCTTCCGGGCAGTCCAAAGGCTGTCAAAGAAAGTCTGGAATGTATCATGCCGGCGCTTGGACATGGACTGCAGATTTTGAAGGGAAGCGCGACAGAATGTGCGAGATAATTTTATTATCAACTATATTGTAGAGCAATCATACAAAACCCAAGGAATGTCTCGAGGCTTCGCTTAACCTCGACTTATCCTTGGGTTTTATACACTTCTTTTACATTCTACATTTAATAATAAAAGTCCCCGCTTTTTCCACCATGTTTTTCAACCAGGTGAATCTCCTGTATCACCATGCGTTTATCGATGGCTTTACACATATCATAAATGGTAAGAAGCGCCGCACTGACACCGTGTAATGCTTCCATTTCCACGCCAGTCTTGCCTTCCACCTTTACCATGCAGATTGCTTTAATCGTACCTTTTTCCAGTTCCACTTCAAAATCAATGGAACATTTACTGATCATCAGCGGATGACACATTGGAATAATCGAAGAAGTCTGCTTCACTGCCATAATTCCGGCAACCCTTGCAACGCCAAGCACATCTCCCTTTTTCACTGTATTTCCAGTCACAGCCGCCATAATATCCTTAGAAACACAAATTGTACCTTCTGCAACTGCCACGCGGGATGTAGGTTCCTTTCCGGAAACATCCACCATCACTGCATTTCCATTTGCATCAAAATGATTAAATTCCATAAAAAATCCTCACTTTGTTCTCTTAGTTAATCCATCGGATTTCGCCGGCACGCTCTGTGCCATAGCCGCCAAGACGGTCTAATTCTGCCTTGAACGCATCACTCTTTAAAACTTCGATAAATGCCTGTACATGCGGCATCTCCATGAAGGCCTCCGGAATAGCAAACTCATACCATTCATCCCCTACCGGGATGAAATCAAGTCCCATAGACTGTGCCGCAGAGTAGATACCCATACCTGCGTCTGCGCTGTCGCTGGCAACTAAGGCTGCCACTGCCATATGAGTAGATGCTTCTCGATCATATCCGTTAATTGCATCTGTAGAAATGTTTTCTTTCTTTAAAAGATAATCCAATAAGATTCTTGTTCCGGCACCTCTCTGACGATTTACAAAACGACCTTTTTGCAAATCTTGAATGGTGTGAATATCCAAAGGATTCCCTTTTTTCACCATAATCCCCTGGATTCTTCGAACCCCTGTCACAATGGCTGTTCGTCCACTGAAAATTCGTTTTGCATAGCTGTCATTGTAAATGCCGGTTACTTCATCCAAAAGGTGAATTGGTGCCACATGGGCTTCTCCACGTTTTAATGCCATCAGTCCGCCCATACTTCCTACATGAGTACTGGATAAATGCATTCCTTTATACATCTGTGGAATCAGGTCCGCCGCAACGTCTAAGATTAAGTCATGGCTTCCAGTAACTACAACTGTGTTTTTGATTTCTGATGGATTGCGGTATAAAGATACTGTTACTTCTTCTCCTGCATCCATACCTTCACAGTTCTGGTCGATCACACAGAAACCATCTGCACGTACCAGGGACATCGCTGCACCTGCACCTCGCGCCAGTGGAGCTGCAATCATCTTATCTCCAACCATACCGGTCTTTACACGAACATATTCTTTATGTTTTAAACTTGAGACAAGACGTTTGGAAAGTACCGCTTTTGCCTCGTAATCTTCATGAAGCACTCTCTGTCCCATCATGGCAAGAATCGGTGCTGCAAAGTTTTCAAATGCAATGTAGGCTGATACCGGATATCCCGGAAGTCCAATGACCGGTTTTCCATCCACGATTGCTAAAATCACAGGTTTTCCCGGTTTAATTGCTACGCCATGTACTAAAACTTCGCCCAGTTCACGAAGCACATGTACCGTATAGTCATCACGTCCCGCACTGGAACCAGCATTGATAATCACCATATCAGAGCATGCAACTGCTTCTTTTACTGCATCTCTGATTGTTTCATAAACATCCTCTAAAATCGGGTAACGCACTGCAACTGCGCCCTGCTCGATTGCCATATTTTCAAACATACGGCTGTTAGATTCAATGATACTTCCGTCCTGAATCTCGTCACCCGGCTCAATAATTTCTGTTCCTGTCGGGAAGATTGCAACGACAGGTTTCTTTACAACTTCAATTTCGATAATTCCAGCCGATAAAAGTACCCCAACATCAATAGAACGAATCTGATGGCAGCTTGGCAAAATCATTTCTCCTGCAACAATGTCTTCTCCAACCGGACGAATATGCTGCCAGGATGCGGCAGATGCCACAATGTCAAATTCATCCTCTTGCTCTGTTTCCAGTAAATCCTCTGCCATAATTACTGCATCGTATGGATGATGAATTGGGTCTCCTGTATCAACAACGACAAAATCCACGCCCTCTTTGATACGTACCGGCGTTGTTTCTGACGCACCTGCTGTATGAGAGGAAATAACTGCAATTCCGTCCATTGCTGACGCATTATATAATGGGGAACTGTTTTTTGCATAAACCGCATGTCTTGTCACACGGCCAAAAGATTCAATGACCGGAATCGTTTCATACTTGGTCTCCCAGATTTTCCCCAGTGCTGTTTCGTATATATTTTTCGCTTCCTCGACTGGAATTGTTTTTAAATATAGATTTCTTTTTCCCATAATCGTTCCTTATTTCGTCATCTCGTTGTTTTTAAAATGTATGTACCCAGACTTTTTCGCCTGATTTCAAGCCTTCCTGTAACATTTCGATGGTAGTATACCCATCAGCTCTTGTCATGGTGGACATCAGCCCCGATTTTCCAAAAATCGGTTTTGCAATGTAACCTTCTTCGGTCTGTTCAAGCTCCACAAACAGAAGTGTCTGTCTGCCCGGTGCTCCCGGCACATTTCCTGCAAGCACTGCCGGTACTTTTCCTCTTTCCGATTCACATGTTAATTCACGTTTAAGCCACACAAGGAGCATTTCAAAAACTGCCATGGCAGCTACCGGATGGCCCGGAAGGCCTACCATTAAAGTCTTTTCTGCCTCATCCACTCCTAAAATTGTTGGTTTTCCAGGTTTCAGCGCAAGTCCGTGAGTAAATACTCCCGGTGTCGTCAGCTCATCAATGAGCTGCGCCGTCATATCTTTCTTTCCCTTAGAGCTTCCACCGGAAACAACTACAATGTCACTTTTTTCTTTTGCCTGCACAATCGCTTCTTTTAAAAGCTCATACTGATCTTTGACTGTACAGGTCGAAACAACCTCAAAACCATGCTTTGTGGCAAGCGCGTCCAAAGCACTGGTATTAATATCATAAATCTGCCCTTTGCAGATTTCTCCTCCAGGAGCTACCAATTCATCTCCAGTGGAAATGATTGAAATCTTCAATGATTCAAACACATTCACTTCTGTAAATCCCTCTGCTGAAAGAGCTCCGATTTCCTGTGGACGAAGCTTCGTTCCTTTTTTGAAAAGCAGCGCACCCGCTTTACTGTCTTCCCCCACATCTACAACGTGTCTGCCCACAGAAGTTGCCTGATAAACGGCAATCTCCTCACTGTCAAAATGCTCGCAGTATTCTACCATGACACAGCTGTCTGCTCCATCCGGAATCATACCACCTGTTGGCACATAAGCACAGGTTCCAGGACGAATCACGCAGGTCGCCTCTTCTCCCATCCCTACATCACCAATAACTTTCAAAAATACCGGCAGACTCTCTCCTGCTCCCATGGTATCTTTTGCAATCACCGCATAGCCATCCACCATGGAACGTCTGAAATCCGGAATATTCATTCTTCCGTAAATATCTTCCGCCAGTACGCAGTCTAATGCATCCTTTAAAGGTACTTTCACTGCCTTTATCCATTTTTCTCCAACTGCCGCTTTTAACTTCTCGCGGGCAGCCTCCAATGTGTCTACTTTTAACAGTTCCATTTATTATATTCAGCCTTTCAATCTACGTTATTCATAAAGGAATTGAATAATCCACCATGTTTTGCTATACTAATAGCAGTCTATGGGCGCGGTTGGGCAACTGGTGTGCCCCCTGGTCTTCAAAACCTGTGTTGGGCGTTAGGAGCGTCCTGGGTGGGTTCGATTCCCACACGCGTTCGCCAAAAACAATTCCATTTATTATATATAAAATGCTCCAAGAAATCTGGAGCATTTTTCATACTCTTTTTAATAATTTTCCATATTCTTCCCGGGTATTAATATTCGCAATCTGCCACTCTGGAATCTCTGTTTCATAACATTCACAACCGCTGTGCTTTAACATCCGATGCACAGACAGTTGCTGTTCTAAAATTCTTCCTTCAATAACATCCGCCATCGCTGTTGGATAAATGCCAATCAATGGTTCCAGCATTTCCTGATGCTTTATAACTAACGGCTTTTGTTCCTCTAAAAACATCGCTGCATTTTTCTCGTGATATTCCAGCAATTCGTTTAACAGCTCCCTTGGTATCTGCGGTACGTCCACTGGCAGAACAAGGCAAAACGCAGTTTTCATCTTTTTCATCCCGGCATGGAGTCCCGCCATCGGTCCCATTCCTGGATAAATATCTTCTGCAATGTGAACACCATGCTGCGCTTCTCTCTGACCGCATAAATAAATCTGATCAATTCCAAGCATTTTTGCTTTCTCTATTGAATTTTCCAAAAAAGATTTCCCTGCGTAGACAAGCTCTGCTTTGTCTGTTCCCATCCGCCTGCTTTTCCCACCAGCCAAAAGCAACAGGGAATAATTCTCTGCTCTATTCATGCAGCTGCACTTTTCCTTCATTATAAATATTTCCGCTGTTTTTGCGAATAAAACCGACCAGGGTTACATTTTTCTGTTTCGCCAGATCAACTGCCGCTTTTGTTACAGCAGCTCTGGATGCTACCATGAACATCCCTGCTTTTGTCACCTTTTTTAGGTACTCCTGGGAAATTCGTCCACTGGCAAATACATAAGATTTTGAAAGCGGAATCTGATGTTTGATTGCATATCCAATGGCCTTATCCAACGCATTATATCGTCCGATATCTTCCATCTGACATACTACATTTCCCTCATAAACCAGCGCACAGCTATGTGCACAGCCTGTATCTGTAAACAAAGACCCCGGATTTTCAAAACAGTTTCCTGCAACTTCAAAAATAGCCTGAATGTTCACAGACTGCAGATGTTCTTGATTGTTCTGGTCTAAACCATATTTTTTCAATTCTTCATCAGAAAAATCATTCAGCAAATATCTGCTGCCTAAGATCATTTCTTCCACATGAGTAGGTGTACAGGTTCCACATACAGTTTGGCCATTCTGAAGAACAAATTCATAATCCTGTTCCACCGCCACTTCATCATACTTTTCACTGAGAACGCCTTCTTTTATTTTTCGAATCAAAATCGTCTGCTTTTCCGTTTTTTTTATCTCAACCGGCATTCCCACTTTCAATACTCCGCCCTTTTTTACTTTGGCAAATCTGCTGCTGCCTGCCAGAATACATTCCTTTTCTTCTTTTGCAAGCTTGCAAAGCTCCGGATGACAGCTTTTGATAGAACTGGTCAATTCCAGAACCACCTCTCCACAAGAAAGCAGATCACCTTCCCTGCAGCCCGCAAGGGAAACTCCATCCAGTAAAATATTTTCTTTATACTTCTTAAAGCAGAAGCCTTGTACCTCCTGCGCATTCATCCATTCTTTTTCAGAAACCGTTACCAGAGAAATCTGTCGGTCACCGCCATCTGCATGGTGGTCTCCTTCAATGCCAAAATTCTCTCTTAAAGTCAATTCCAGCTCGGCTAACGCCGGCATTTTCTTTTCCGGATAGCGACACAATCCGCTGATTACTCCGCCTTGTTCTTTCATTTCCATAAAACACCTAAAAACTATACACCGTAAAATTCTAAAAATCGTTTTGTCTCTGCCTGATCTGGTGTATATAATACTTTTTCCTTCGTTCCTGCTTCCACCAGTCTGCCACGATAAAAAAACAGCACTTCATCTGCAATACGTTTCGCCTGCTGTAAACTATGAGTCACCAAAACAAGGGCACAGCCTGTCTCTTTACAATACTCCACAATCAGTTCCTCGCTCAAAGAAGTGGTCTCAATATCCATAGCTGCCGTTGGCTCATCTAAAATCACAATATCAAAGGATTTCATCAGCACTCTTGCAAGCGCCATTCTCGCAGTCTCTCCACCGGATAAACGATTTGCCTTTTTCTTAGCGAGATGTGTGATCTGCAGCTTTTCCATCAGCTTCTTTGCACGCGTCTGATCATTGCCCCCAAGAGCAATATTTTTTTCAACACTCAAAGAGAATGCATAGCTTTTTTGCGGCATATATCCTACTGAAATTTCTTTTTCCAAAATCAATCTCTTTTTTTCAGTCGGAATGATTCCTGCCAGACATTTTGCAAAGGTAGACTTTCCGCTTCCGTTTGCACCAATCACCGCGTAAATCTTCCCTGCTTCTAATTCCATTCCTGGAAAATCCAGCACACACTGTCCATCGTAAGTTTTAGTAAAAGCTTCTATTCTCATCGGCTCACCCTCCTTTGCAGGATAGATAAGACCACATTGACCACTAAAGAAATCGTCATCAAAATCAGTCCAAGGGCAATCCCAAGAGAAAAATTACCACGGTTCGTATACTGCATGATCGCAGTGGTCATAACATTGGTCTTCCATGCAATGGCACCACCGACCATAGACACCGCACCGACTTCAGCAATGGCACGGGCAAATGCCAACAGATAAGTGGAAAAAATCTGATAAATACATTCATTTCCCAAAAGAAGAAATGTTTTTCCAAGCCCCAGTCGCAGTCCTTTGGCGGTTTCCTTTACCGGTTCCGCAATACCTGCCACATAAGATTCCATATTTCCAATGACAATCGGCGTAATGAGTACCACCTGTGCCATGATCATAATATCCACTGTAAATAACAATTTCATATGTCGAAATGGTCCTACACCGGAAAACAGCATATAGAATAACAGACCGCAAACCACCGGCGGCATCCCCATGAATGTACGATTTAACACCAGTAAAATGCTCTGTCCCTTAAACTTTGTGGTGCCAAGCCAGATTCCCAACGGAACACCAAGAAGCAGTGAAATTAACGAACTGCTAAGTGCCAATCTTGCCGTAACCGATAAAATATTGCACAGCTCGGGATCTGCCGATATGATCAATTGTATTGCTTTGTCCAATGCACTCTGCAATGCCATTTCCTCCGTCTGTAATACGCCTTCCAAAAATGCGCAAAAAATACCCTTGAGCATAATCACTCAAGGGTATTTTAACTCAATTTCGTAAATATAGCAAATTACATTACGCCATCATTTGCAACGAATGTAAGGAATGTTGCTTTATCTGTGAGGATGTATCCTCCCATTTCTTCTGCCATTACAAGGCAGGCACCCATACCTGTGTTTGCAGATACGTACCATTCTGTGTAATCAGCAAAGCTTTCTGCTTCTGTTGTGATACCAAGTTCTTCTGGCCATAAAGAAATTTCTTTTGTATGTGTACCGGAAGCATCACCACGAGAGATGAATGTGTATTTTCCATCAGCGATTGCTTTGAATCCGTCGAGAACTGATTCAGCTGTTGCAACACCTGCTGGGTCAGCACTTGGTCCACAAAGTACGAAGTAGTTGTAGATGAAAGAAAGTCTTTCTGCTTCAAATCCTTCTAATACACGTCCAAAGCCTTCTTCTACGAATGCTTCTTCCTGAGATTTAGAATGAACTAAAATAAGGTCAGCGTTACCATTTTTTGCAGCTGCAATCGCTTTACCTGTACCAGCAGACTGAACTTCCACTGTGTAACCATAAGCTTCTTCGAATACTGGAAGAAGTTCTCCTAAAAGACCTGAGTCATTTACGGAAGTTGTTGTAGAAAGACGGATTGTAGCTGTATCTTCTGTTGCTGCAGCGATTTCGCCTTCATATTTTACAACATCATCGAGCACGTAGAATAATGTGTCATCATATTCTGCTTTGCCGTATTCTGCTGCAAGTGCTAATGCTTCTTCAGAAAGCATCCACTGAATCAGTGCGTCTGCACCTGCTGTGTTTACTGCTACATCAGCAACTGCGTTGCCATCAGCATCTACGAAAGGTGCTTCCGGATTTACAGCGATCATAGAATATGTATTGAGCATTTTTTCATCTGCTTCTTTTAAGATCACTGTGTCAACAACAACCGCTTCTTCAGCAGCTTCTTCTGTTGCCGGTGCTTCAGCTTCGACAGTTTCTTCTACGACTGGTGCTTCTGCAGGAGCTTCTTCTTTTGCTCCACAGCCAGCGAGCATCGCAACTGTCATAGACATTGCTAAAAGCAACGCCAGGATTTTTTTCATTTTCTTCATTTGTCTTACCTCCAAAATATAAATTTTGTAATGTTTGACTGACAGCACGGGTTTATGTTTTGCAACATAAAACGATAACCCCTTTTCAAAGATGGAAGGCAATCCCGTTTCCAGTCTTACCCTGGTGTACGCAAGGTACACGGCGCAGTATCATAGGCGTCTGCCCTTAGACACTTTTGCTCGAAGTCAGTATTCAATTACAAGTGCTTGAAATAAAGAAAATATTTCCACTTGTTACCATAGCACATTATCAATCTGACCGCAATGAATTTGTTACAAAATTATCAAAGAAATTCAGCTATAATTTAAAAAATGCTGTAAAGCAATCAGCCTTACAGCATTTTTATCATATTTTATAATTCATCAATCGCCTTATTTGGGCACACATCAATGCAGTTACCGCACTGTAAGCATTTCTTATAATCAATGCTAAATTTCTTTTCTTCCTCAACGATTGCCATATTTGGACATTCGGATTCGCATGCGCCGCATTTTACACAGCGTTCAGTAATTAGAAAAGCCATACTTTCACCTTGCCTTTCCGTAAATTATTTCACTTCACCGCTGCGATCCACATAGTGTGTATGCAGTAAGTGATGAGAAACGTGTCCACATGGTTCTTTTAAGTATTCTTCGTAAAGTTTCTGAACCTGTACGTTTTCGTGAGATCTTCTGATTGGATTCTTTGCATCACTGTCGTACATTTTGTTCATACGGTCTGCCACCTGTACCGGTTCTGAAAGGAGTGGAGCTCCACCACCGTTTAAGCAACCGCCCGGACATGCCATAACTTCAATGAAATGATATGGAGATTTTCCTGCGCGGACATCTTCCATTACAGCTTTGACATTACCAATACCGTTTACGATTGCAACTTTGACTTCTAAGTCACCAATCCATACAGAAGCCTCTTTTACACCTCTGTAGCCACGTGCTGCATGGTAGTCAATCTGGTCAACTTTACCACCAGTAAGTTTCCATACAACGGTACGAAGTGCTGCTTCCATAACACCACCGGTTGTACCAAAGATACGAGCTGCACCTGTTCCTTCTCCCATGAAATCATCAAAGGAGTCTGGCTGGATCGTTGCAAGGTTAATACCGCGAAGCTTGAATAATTTTGCAGCTTCTCTTGTTGTGAGAACGATATCTACGTCACGTCCGTTTTCGCTTTCCATTTCTGGTCTGTTATGTTCATATTTCTTAGCCACACATGGCATGATGGAAATCTGAGTAATCTTTTCCGCTGGCACACCAATCTTTTCCGGCAAGAAGTTCTTAACCAGTGCTCCAAACATCTGCTGTGGAGATTTGCAGGAAGATAAGTGGTCTAACTGGTCTGGATAGTTGTATTCCATATATTTAATCCATCCTGGACAGCAGGAGGTCATCATTGGAAGTACGCCGCCGTTTGTAACACGGTCGATAAATTCTGTGCCTTCTTCCATGATGGTAAGGTCAGCAGAAAAATCTGTTGTATAAGCGTATCCGCCTAATTTCTTCATCGCTGCTGCAATTTTTCCAGTTACGTCTGTACCTGGTTCCATGCAGAATTCTTCGCCTAATGTATTCTGAATTGCAGGAGCCATCTGCCATACAACGGTTGTTTCAGGATCATCTAATGCTGCCATAGCTTTGTGGATGCCGTCTTTTTCAGATAATGCGCCAACTGGACAGACTTTCACGCACTGTCCACAGTTGATGCAGGATGTTGCAGAAAGACCCACATTTTTCTTTGTATTTACGTATCGATCGCCTGTTGCCTCATCGAATTTCATTTCATAAATACCGACTTTCTGAACTTCGTTACATACAGTCACACAACGTCCGCAAGCGATACATTTATCCATATCACGAACCATTGCTGGGCTGGAATCATCTAAACCACGTTTTGGAATCACACGGTTTACAGGATTTTCCTGTAAAATCTGAGAAACAATCTGCAACTGGCAGTTTCCGCCTGTTTTGCTGCATGTTAAGCAGTCATTTGGATGTTTCTTTAAGATTTCTCTTAACTGGTTCTTTCTAAATTCAATTACCGCTGGTGTATTTGTGTGAATTACCATACCGTCTTTTGCGCGAACACGGCAGGATCTTCTGATAATACGTTCTCCATCTTCTTCAATTTCAACTGCACAGATTCCACAGGCACCTGTTGGTGTTAAACCTTTTAAGTAGCAGAGTGTTGGAATGTCGATTCCAGCACCTCTGGCTGCTTCTAAGATTGTGGATTCCGGTGGACAGCATACTTTCTTTCCGTTAATTGTACAGACGATGTCTTCTTTTAATAAGCCACCATATACTTCATACATGAGAAACGTCCCCCTTTATCTAATCATAATTGTTTATTTTACTTCGCCGCTGCGATCCACATAAGTTGTATGCAGCAGGTGATGTGATACATGACCACATGGTTCTTTTAAGAAATCCTGATAAAGCATTTCTACTTCTTTATTTTCATGAGATCTACGAACCGGATTTTTCGCATCGCTTTCGTACATCTTATTCATACGTTCTGCAACTTTGGCTGGATTCTTAAGAAGTGGTGCTCCGCCACCGTTTAAGCAGCCGCCTGGGCAAGCCATGACTTCGATGAAATGATATGGGGATTTGCCCGCACGCACATCATCCATGACAGCCTTCGCATTTTTAATACCATTTACGATGGCAACCTTTACTTCCAGACCACCTACATTTAACGTTGCTTCTTTGACACCTTTGTAGCCTCTGGCAACTTCGTAATCAATGGTATCCATTTCACCGCCGGTTAATTTCCATGCGACTGTACGAATCGCCGCTTCCATAACACCGCCGGTTGTACCAAAGATACGGGCTGCACCTGTACCTTCGCCCATGAAGGAATCAAACTCCTCATCAGGAAGCTTTGCAAGGTCAATATTTTTCAGACGGAACAGTCTTGCCGCTTCTCTGGTCGTAAGAACTGCATCTACATCACGTCCGTTTTCACTTTCCATTTCCGGTCTTGCCATTTCGTACTTTTTAGCAACACACGGCATGATAGATACGCTGAAAATATTTTGTGCCGGAACATCAATCTTTCCAGGCAGATAATTTTTCACCAATGCACCAAACATCTGCTGTGGTGACTTGCAGGATGATAAATGATCTAACTGGTTCGGATAGTTATATTCCATATATTTAATCCAGCCTGGACAGCAGGAGGTCATCATTGGAAGTACTCCGCCATTTGTCACACGGCCGATAAATTCTGTGCCTTCTTCCATAATGGTAAGGTCTGCACTAAAGTCTGTTGTATAGGCATAACCGCCAAGTCTCTTCATTGCTGATGCAATTTTCTTTGTCACATCAGTTCCAGCCGGAAGACCAAATTCTTCACCCAGAGTGTTCTGGATTGCAGGAGCCATCTGCCATACAACTGTCGTTTTTGGATCATCTAATGCATCCATGACTTTACGGATGCTTCCTTTTTCAGTAATTGCTGCAACCGGGCAGACTTTTGCGCACTGGCCACAGTTGATACAATCTGTTTCGAATAACTTCACACCCTTCTTTGTGTTAACGTAACGGTCTCCTGTTACCGGATCATATTTCATTTCATAGATTCCGATTTTCTGAACATCGTTACATACATTGACACATCTTCCGCAGGCGATACATTTACCCATATCACGAATCATGGCAGGACTGGAATCGTCTAATCCGCGTGGCGGTACATTACGTACCGGAGGATTAATATCAAAGAGATGTGTCACTTCCTGCAGCTGGCAGTGTCCGTTTGTTTTCGGACAGGTCAGACAGTCATTTGGGTGCTTGTCTAAGATTTCGCGAATGCGTTCCTCTCTATAAGCACGAACTGCAGGTGTATTGGTATAAACCACCATACCGTCTTTGGCACGATATCTGCAGGCACGGCGGAGCACATTGCCGCCGTCCCTTTCAATTTCTACTGCACAGACACCGCACGCACCGGTTGGTGTTAAGCCTTTTAAATAACATAAGGTAGGAATTTCAATTCCCACTGATTTTGCAGCTTCCAAGATGGAATAGCCGGTCGGACATACGATTTTCTTACCGTCAATGATCAACCGGATTTCATCTTTCTGCACGCCACCATATACTTCATACATAGTTTTTCATTCCTTTCGTACAGAGTTATTCGTTCACATTTTCAGAAAGAAGTGCTTCCACTGCCTGTTCTTTGTAACGAATGTTCTCCGGTTCTTCATTTAAGTAGTAATCGATTTCATCATTTTGAGCTGCTGCTGTCAGTTCTGCTGCCTTTTCGGCGCTTACCTTTTCAATCTTAACGCCGACCTGCTTGTATCCAGGAATCTTACTGATTGGGTCTAAGTGGTGAGCATCTGTCAGAAGGTTTGCTCCGCCTGCGTAATGGAATGGCATCCATACAACGCCTGGCTGTAAGGTATCTACAATACGAACTTCTGCGTAAGTTTCTCCTCTTGGAGATGCGATTCTCACCCATTCACCTTCAGAAATCTTCATTTCCATCGCATCACTCTGTCCCATTTCCAGCCATTTTCTCGGTGCTGTAAAGTGTACCGCACGAGTTCTGTCTGTCTGGGTTCTTGTATGGTAATGATACAGGATACGACAGGTTGTCAGTGTGATTGGATATTCCGGATTTCCAGCTTCCGGTGATGGTTTCCATTCCAGAGTCTTCAGTAAGCCTACGCCGCCTTTTCTGATTGGACCATTCACATGAAGGATTGGTGTTCCAGGATGATCTTCTGTAGGACATGGCCACTGCACGCCCTGATTGTTATTTTTTTCAATCTTTTCATAAGTAATTCCGGCATAAGATGGGGTTACTGTACGAAGTTCATTGAAAATGTCTTCTACTGTGTCATAGTGACATGGATAACCAATGCGGTTCATAATCTGCATCAGTGTCCACCAGTCATCACGACATTCACCCTTCACAGCTGCAATCTTGCGGACTCTCTGTACACGACGTTCTGTGTTGGAGAATGTACCGTCTTTTTCAGCAAATGCTGTGGATGGGAATACAACGTCCGCAAATTTCGCTGTTTCATTGAGGAAAATATCCTGCATAACAACGAATGCTTTTTCAAGTGCATGTTCTACATGGGCTGTATCCGGGTCAGAAACTGCCGGGTTTTCACCCATGATGTATAAGAGTTTTACCTTATCTTCCAGAATTGCCGGAATGGTATCTGTTACGGTATAACCCTTATTTGGATTTAATTTCACGCCCCATGCCTTTTCAAATTTTTCCTGAACAGCCGGGTCAAATACCTTCTGGTATCCAGGATAATCTGTTGGCAGAGCACCCATATCGCAGGCACCCTGAACGTTGTTCTGTCCACGAAGTGGGTTGACACCGCTTCCCTTCTTGCCGATGTTTCCGGTACATAATGCAAGGTTACTTAAACTCATAACGTTGTCTGTACCATTGACATGCTGGGTAATACCCATCGCATAGGCAATGTAGGAATGATGTGTGCTGGCATATAATCTTGCCGCTTCAATAATCAGTTCTTTTGGAACACCGGTAATTTCCTCTGTCTTTTCCGGTGTGTAGTATTTTACGAACTCACGAAGTTCTTCAATACCTTCTGTATGTTTTTCTATGTATTCTTTATCTTCCAGACCTTCTGCAAAGATAATATTTAACATACCGTTGCTAAGTGCAACACTTGTACCTGGTTTAATCTGCAGATAAATATCTGCGATTTCCGCAAGTGGAATGCGGACAGGGTCGGCAACAATAATTTTCTTGCCCATCTGTTTTGCCTGACGCACATACATACCCATAACAGGATGTGCTTCAGATGTGTTAGAGCCCGTAATGAAAATTACGTCTGCGTCTTTAATCTCAGTCACGCAGTTTGTCATAGCTCCGCTTCCTAACGTAGTCGCAAGCCCGGCGACTGTAGAGCTATGTCAGAGTCGGGCGCAGTGGTCGACATTGTTGGTGCCTACAGCTGCGCGGAGGAATTTCTGGAATAAATAGTTATCTTCATTGACAGTACGTGCGGATGAGAATCCGGCAATTGCATCCGGACCATACTCTTCTTTGACTTCTAAAATCTTCTCAGCAACGATTCCCAGTGCTTCCTCCCAAGTAGATTCTACAAGTACTCCGTTCTTACGTACCATTGGTACTTTCAAACGATCTTTATGGTTGATAAAGTCGTAAGCAAATTTTCCTTTAACACAGAGCAGACCCTGGTTGGATGGACCATTGGCTGGTTTCGCATCTACCAGTACGCCGTCTTTTACAGAAAATTCAATCTGACATCCTACGCCGCAGTATGCACAGGTTGTCTGAATCTTCTGAACTTCCCATTCTCTAAATTCATGCTGGGATTTTGGCATCAGTGCCCCAACCGGACAGACAGATACGCAGTTACCGCAGGATACACAGGCTGTTTCTGCCATAGTGTCTCCGCCATTTGGAACCACATATGCCACATTTCCCTTCTGAACCATTTTCAGTGCGTTAATACCTACCAGGTCACGGCAGGTTCTCACACATTTACCACAGCGGATACATTTATCCAGATCCTGTAAATAAAAACGGTTGGATAAATCCTTTTCGCGGTGTTCATATGGGATTACGTATTCCGGGTCTTTTACACCATACATTTCACAGTATTTCTGTAATTTGCAGGCACCCAGTTTTTTACAATTCACACAGTCTAATGGATGTGTAGCAATCATACGGTTTAAGATGCTCACACGAGCCTTCTTAACTTCCGGTGATTCTGTCCACACAACCATGCCATCTTTTGCTTCTGTATTGCATGCAGTGAGAAGACTTCCTTCTCCCTCTACTTCACAGGAGCACATTTTGCAGTCGCCGTATTCATGGCAATTGCTGCAATGCTTGGCTGGCATTCTTTCGAAATCATCAAAGCAGAATGTTGGGATAAAAATTCCAAGCTTTTTGGCCGCCTGCAAAATGGTGCTGCCATCTTCCACTTCAACAACTCGATTGTTGATTTTCAGTGTAATCATTGCCCTCCTCCTTTTATTGATAAATATGCATAGTTTCCTTATTGTATAAATATATCTATATAATTGTATTTTAAAGTTTTGTATAAAGAAAGTCAATGAATAGTATCACCTAACCTTTAAACTCTGTTAAAGAAAAAACGAGAAAAAATGTGCAAATTGCACAATCTTTCTCGTATCGATACTTTTTTATCTATTAAAATCTTCTAAACATCTGCAAACAAATTTTAATTCTTCCGGCATCACCGTTCTCATATCTATCCACACCTTATCATCCTTGATATATGCAATAATCGGTGTCGATAAATGTCGCATTTTTTCAGTGAGTTCTTCACAGGACAGGGTGTTTGGCTGAATGGTCACTGCATAGCTTGCCAGCTCTTCCCCTGGCAGAGAACCTCCTCCTACCATGGAAATGCTTTGTTCCACAACAAACGATGCAAAGTTTTCATCATCTTTCAGTTCTGCAAGCAATTCTTCTGCCTGTGCTTTCAATTCCTCCAGTGGTCTTGCAATCATATTTAATACTGGAATATTTTTCACTGCACGCGCTTCATCCATATATTCCCTGAAAGTCGCACTTAAAGCTGCGATGGCACATTTGTCCAGACGAATCGCTCTCATCAGAGGATAATGCTCCAGCTTTTCGATAAAGCTCTTTTTCCCCACGATAATTCCAGCCTGTGGTCCACCAAGGAGCTTATCACCGGAAAAGCATACCAGGTCTGCTCCTTTTTTCACCTGCTCCTGTACCGTCGGCTCATGAGCCAGTCCATACTTTTCCAAATCAACCAGCACGCCGCTGCCAAGATCCATAATGACCGGAAGATTGTATTTTTTACCCAGTTCTACGATTTCTTCTAATTCCGCTTCTTCCGTAAAACCAACCACCTTATAATTGCTTGTATGTACCTTCAAAAGTGCCCCTGTATTTTCATTGATGGCATTTTCATAATCCGCAATGCGAGTGCGGTTTGTCGTTCCTACCTCACGAAGTGTTGCACCGCTCTGCTCAATCACTTCCGGAATACGAAATTTCCCACCAATTTCAATGGATTCTCCACGGGAAACGATCACTTCTTTTCCTTTCGCCAAAGCACTAAAAATCAATGTTAGAGAAGCCGCATTATTATTGACGGCAATTGCACTCTCTGTGCCTGCGATTTTTGAAATCAGATCCGCATAATGAGTCCATCTCTTTCCACGCTTTCCGGTTTCCAGGTTATACTCCAAATTAGAATAATTGCACATTGCCTGGGCTACGGCATCCAGATGAATTTTCCCAAGAGGTGCACGTCCCAGATTCGTATGCAAAATAATCCCTGTAGCGTTAATAACTTTTCTCAGAGGATATTCCGCTTCCATTTCTACACGTTTTTCCACATGCTGCACGAAATTTTCCAGATATTCTTCTGACATTTCCACATGTTCTGATGCAATTAAGGCTCTTGCGTGTTCCAGCTCTGCTCTGATGCATTCCACTACAAATCCGCGGCCATATTCTTCACAAAGTGTCTCTACTTTTTCTTCTTTTAATAAAATATCTACCTTTGGTAATTTTCTAAAAAGTTCCTTACTGCTCATAGTTATTTCAGGACTCTTCCTTCCTCTGTTTTTTTCGTAAAACCGGTTTTATCAAAATGTTCTAAAATCGGCACTGCTACTCGTCTGGAGCATCCCAGTTTTTCGCGGTATTCTCCTAATGCTACTACTGTTTTTTCCGCCGCGATTTCCCTGAACACTTCTTTTGCTTTCTCGTAGTGTTCTGTATGAAGGCAATACTGCTCATCCAGACGAATCAGGACTTTCTTGTTCAAAAGAGAAGTAAACACTGGCTTAAATTTCTTCTGTTTATAATGTTCCTTTAAATAGAGCTCTGTCGCCAACGGTGCAAAACCAAATGCCCGATACTGTTCCGTAATTTCACGAATGATTGCATCTTCATCCTCTTTTACCACAACTTTAAAACGATATTTGCTCACCATACCGTTTTCTTCCTTGATGATTTTGTTTTTCTTTAAAATATCAAGGATCGCACCGACAACTTTCGGATTCTGTCCAAGTGAAAGTTTATTCCTTGCCTCTTCAATCCCCATCCCCTCTTTGAGTGGAAACTCCTTATGAAATTCATCCAAAAACTTTACCGCACGCTTTTCATACACTTTCAGTTCTTCCTGATGAATATATACCTCATCAAACAACAGCAGCAATATTCCTTCTTCCACCAGCTTTTTCACAAGATTTCTCGTTTGACCTCGGTTCAAAGAGCATTTATTCATCAGCTCTTTCAGTGTAAAAAATCTTCCCTGATGTTCCAAAAATGCCAGTTCTACCCGCTGACTTTCTGTTCCGCTTTCTTTCATTTCAAATGTATGATAAGCCTTTTTATCATTTTTTCGATGTTTCTTCGGACAGGCATCTAAAACCACGCCACCTCCAATGGTTTCCACCGGAGAATAAAAACGGATTACAAAATGGTCGCCCTTTCGGAGTACTGTCTTTTCTTCCAGACGAAGCTGGGCGTAACCACTCTCTCCTGCCTTTAATTCATCACAGTTCATCAGCGCTACTTTTCCAAGCAATTCTTTTGTTCCATGATAAACATGTACTCGGCTTCCATGCTTGATGGTCCTCTCTGTATGTTTCAAAACTTCCAGCTTCACATCTACCATCATGGTCGGATACAAGCTGTCTGCAGTCGCAAGCACATCACCTCGAAGGATCTCTTCTTTTTTTCTGTCAGGCACATTGACTGCAACACGCTGCCCTGCCCATGCTACCTCTGCATCTTTGGAATGCACCTGCAGACTTCTGACTTTTACAGATACATTTTCCGGATACAATACAATATTCTGATCTTTTTTTAACTTTCCTTCCATTAAAGTTCCAGTCACGATTGTACCAAATCCCTTTAATGTAAATACACGATCTATTGGAAGGCGGAAATATCCCTCATCTGCACGTTCCGGAAGAGATTTACAAAGCTCTGTCAGCATCTGCTTTAACTGTTCTAAGCCCTGCTCCTGATAGACAGACACTGGTATGATTGGTGCATTCTCCAAAAAAGTTCCTTTGGTAAGCTCCGCTACATCTTCCGCTACCAGTTCTACAAATTCCGGCTCAACAAGATCTGTTTTTGTAATGACAACCACACCTTTTTTGATACCGAGAATCGACAAAATATCCAGATGCTCCACAGTCTGCGGCATAATTCCCTCATCTGCAGCCACAACAAGCATACAAAGATCCATGCCACCTGCACCAGCCAGCATATTTCTTACAAATTTTTCATGTCCCGGAACATCTACGATTCCAACGCGCTGTCCATTGTCCAGATCAAGATAGGTAAATCCCAGTTCAATGGTAATTCCTCTCTTTTTTTCCTCTTTTAAACGGTCTGTGTCGATTCCTGTCAATGCTTTGATCAGGCAGGTTTTTCCATGGTCAACATGCCCAGCGGTACCAATAATTACGTGTTTCATTTCATTATCTCTTTCGTTCATTCATTAGACAAAGTATAGCATACAAAAACGGATTCCTCAATTGAGGAATCCGCCTAATTCATGATTTCAAAATCATCTTATGAGAAGATTGGTTTCATAGCTGCTGCTAAAGCATCTTTCTGTGCCTGAGCTTCTGCTAAATCTTTTCCTAATGTTGTGAAGTATGTTTTGATCTTTGGTTCTGTACCGGATGGACGAACGATTGCTTCTGCACCGCCTTCAAGTTTGTAAACAAGAACGTTTGCTGCTGGAAGTCCTGTTTCTTCTGGTTTCTTGTAGTCGATTACTTTCACTACTTTGTATTCGCCGATTGCTGTTGGTGGATTCTGACGTAAGTCAGCCATGATACCAGCCATCTTATCCATACCAGAGAGACCTGGGAATTCGTAGCTGTCTGTCTTGTTTAAGTAACGGCCGTACTGTGCATAGATTTCTTCCATTCTCTGTTTTAAAGAAGAACCGATGCTTCTGTAGTATGCAGCCATTTCGCAGATTAACATAGAGCCGATAACAGCATCTTTGTCACGTAC
>CAZYUZ010000008.1:0-22229 GCA_964650775.1 uncultured Lachnoclostridium sp.
GAGATCCTAGAGTTGTAAGTAATCCGGGATATTTAACAATTATTTTATTATCCAGAGTGATTACACAGCTCGGAACTTTAACAAATATCAGACCTGCGAATATTGAAAAACTGTTTTCAGCAGATTTGGCATTTTTACAGAATATGTATCAGACAATCAACTCTATGGATGTTTTGACAGAAAAGTGTGTTTGTCCACATTGTGGAGAAAAATTTGAGAAACCTGTAAATTTTATGAGGGCGGAATAGTCGTTTATCCTGAAGAGGAGCTCTATAAGGAAGTGGCTTTTGTAGCATATTATTTCCATTGGAGCTATGAGTCGGTGATGCAGATGGATCACCAGACAAGACGAAGATTCTGCGCAGAAATTTCAGAGATTCATAAGAAAGTAACAAATAAACCGAAAAATATTTTCGAAGTTTAAGGGGAAAGCGGTATGGCAGTTAAAGGCGGATTGAAAAATTTTGCAAAGCAGCAAGTGAAACAGCAGGCGAGTATGCTTGGCCGTGGCTTGCTTCACGATACAATTGAATCGCACCATCGCGCATATAATTTCTATGTAGAAATTAATGGACACGGTTTTTCCTTTAAAAAAGTATCTGGTCTGGAGCGTGCGATTCAGTTTGAAGAAGTGCATGAAGGCGGTTACAATGGATATTCACACCGCATGAGAAATCACGATGCAGGACAGCATGTCCTGACATTAGAATATGGTTCTA
Source organism: uncultured Lachnoclostridium sp. (assembly GCA_964650775.1). Taxonomy (GTDB): domain Bacteria; phylum Bacillota; class Clostridia; order Lachnospirales; family Lachnospiraceae; genus HGM12587. The sequence continues at coordinate 720 of CAZYUZ010000008.1, forward strand.
CCAATATCAGCTTTATGTTGGATAATATTGAGCCGGGGCGTTATATTCCGGATGGAGTATTCGTGACTTCTTTAGATCAGGCTTCACTGTTGAGCGGAAAGATGTTTTCTCTGGAGGGGTGCTATCTCCAGAAAATCAGCTTCGGCGAATTTGATGCAGAGCAGAGTGCAGTCATGATCAATCGTATGGAGATTGTGTATAGCAAGCTTTCTATGCCGAGTATGTTTGACTAATATCATGAAGTGATAAGTGGGGGGAAAAATGATGCAGGGGAGAAACCGATTTCAGGATTTTGCAAACGAAATTATGGCAAGACACCGTGGTATCGGTTTTGGATTTGAGCCTGCTGCAATGCTCCATTTAGAGGAGCAGCAGTATGGTCCTGTGGAACAGTCGATACCGCAGCAAAATTTTACAACGAATCTGTATCATATCCGGAATATTACAGAAAAAAACTATTTATTTAAGCAGAATCTGAATTTTTTGACGCAGATTCTGGAAAACAAAATGTATCAGAAGCTTTATCCATCCGTGGAAAAGCAGATTGAAAAAGTGATCAGAGAGGAAATGCCGCAGGCTGAAACGAAGATTATTCATTCTGTGAGCGAACAGCTGTATAGATTAGTTCAGCAGGGCGGAATTGAACAGTTTGAACTGGTTCGCGAAAAGGTCCTTTCTGAATATAAAGAAACAGAGAAAATAACTTTGAAGGAGCAGGAAAAACTGTTCCGAAAAATTGAAAATATATGGAACAGCAGTATTTATCCGATGACTGTTTCAAATAAATATGATTCTTTGGAAGAACATCATACGAATATCAAGAATTATGATCAGATGATTGTGAATCACCAGCATTTGATGAATCACCAGCATTCGATGAATCACCAACATTCCATGAATCAGCAGATTTTGAATGAACAGAATCTACAGCAAAATGTTTTGCAGCAGAATACTTTACAACAAAATATCCTGCATCAAAATCTTTTAAATGAAAATAAAATACAGCAGAATCAGAAAATATTACAGGCTGAAATCGTGCATCCGGAAATGGCACAAGCAGAAGTTCAGCATCTGGAAACAGCACAAACAAAGATTGTGCATCCGGAGGTAAATGAATCTTCGGAAGTAATTCAAACAGTAAAACATGATTCTGAAAAGATTAAAAAAGAAAATAAATCAGTATTAGAACGTACTTTAAAACAGATAGAAACACAAAATAAAATTTTGACTGAAATTAAGAATCAGACGGTCGGGAATTTTGGGAGAGTCTATGCGAAAATAGAAAATCAGTTGATTACTGTGTCGGGAAATGATTCTACAGAAGCTATTTTTAGAGACAGAATTTCAAAGGAACATATTTTAAAAGACAAGAATTCTGTAGAGAAAGTTCCTTTGGAAACACATCCTTTGGAAACTCTTCATTTAGAATATCCGTCAGAAGATAATGAACAGCTTCAGCAGGAAATCATCGAGATGCTCCATTCTGAAACCATAAGAGTTCCAGAGGTTCCCAAAATTGTAGAGCAGACAAAGAAAGTGGCATTCAATCAGTTATCACATGCAATTTTAGAACATGTGGATTCAAAGACAACAAGCGAAGAACTGCAGAACAATATGCTTCGAATCCTGGAAAACTATCAAACAGAAACCATTCGTGTTCCGGGTTCAGACCGTGTGCAGATGGTTGATCATTTGGACACGGAAATTGTTGTCAACGACAACTCTGATAAAAAAGTGTTTACTGTCGAAAATCTCAAACATAGCAGAAGTAAACAGGTTGTCAGAGTGAATGTAAATCAGCCAACTACATTGGAATTCGTTCAGACCATGGAACCTGCACCAATTGTATATAAATCGGAGGAAAACGAGCAGCCTGAGCAGCAGCAAAAGACAAAACAACTGGAAAAACAGGTCAATGAAGTTGTAAAAACTTTAAAGACGGTGGAAGAAAAAACAGTGATTCATAAAGAACGAATCATAGAAGAACAAAGAAATGTTGTAAGAGAGGTTTTGAAAAGTAATCCGACCATTTGGACAGAAGGAGAATCTGCAGGATATATTCGAAATGAAATACAGCAATCAGTAGAAGACCAGCTGAATCAGAATGTAAATCAGATTGCAAATAAGGTCTACCGTCAGTTGGAAAATAAGCTGAAATCTGAAAGAGGAAGGAGAGGACTGATCTAATGTTAGATGTTGTAAAGAAACAGGACAAAAGAAAACAGCTGATTTTTGGTGATGGCGAGTTAAAGAAGGCAACGCTTAGCTACGAAAGTACCGAAAAAGGCAAAAAAGTTAAAATTCCGGTTCAGTTCAATCCATCAGAGTATTCCATCAGCCGCAGGGCACGTTATGGAGATACCACAGGACAGCAGCAGGAACCGCATCCAAAAAATTTACAGACCAAGGGAAGCTCTCTTGCCAATTTAAAAGTGAAACTTTTATTGGATACGGCGACAGAGTATCCGGATTATGTAGTAAAATCTGAATTAAAAAAATATATCGACAGTGATAAGGAATTAAGTAAGATCTGCAAAGATATTTCTATGCTGACCAAAATGTATCCAAAAACACATGCACAGAGTATGGTTACATTTACATGGGGTGATATGGAATTTCAGGGATTCATTACCAGTTTAAATATCAACTATAAAATGTTTAATCGTAATGGATATCCGGTAAGAGCAGAACTTGACCTTGGAATTTTAGGTGAAGATAAAAAAATCTTACAGACACTTGGCGCAAAGCCTAGAGAGTCACCAGACCGCACAAAATATCGTACGCTGCATCAGAAGGATGAACTTTGGATGCTGGCAGAGGAAGAGTATCAGGATCCGGCATGTTGGAAAGAAATTGCGAAGGAAAATGGTATCTTAAATCCTAGAAAAGTAGATTATACAAAACAGTTAAAGGTTCCTTCTTTATAAGCGGGAACTACTACGCAGCAAGGGGCACAGATTATGAATTTGATGACAAATACAACCAATTTTCAATCATTGGCAAAAAAATATGATGATTTTAGTGCTCCTGCAGTAGAAATCGTGGTCGGAAGTACAAGACTGATGTCCGGAAAAGATTTGGATATCACACAGGTTACGGTAGAATTGACTTGTGGATATGAAGCTTCTGGATGTAGCTTTGTAATTGCGGGAGCCTATGAGATGGAAAAAACAAACTTCTCCAGAGATATTTCTGCAATTCAGATAGGGGAGAAGATAGAGGTTCTCATTGGATATGTGAGAAAAGAGTCCGTATTTAACGGATATATTAATCAGATCGATTATAGTTATGGTATGGATTCAGAAGGCTTTGAAATCCGTGTAGAATGTATGGATGCCAAAGGTCTTTTGATGAAAAACCGTAGATTAGAGTTTTTTACGGAGAAAAGTGCGGATGCGGTAGTGAAAACAGTACTTTCGGATTCACCAGTCAGCCGTTATCTGTCAGGTAAAGAAATCGATATGTGTCCAAAGGACGATGTGCCGCTTCGAAGTCATATGATGACGGATTATGAATTGGTTGTGGAACAGGCATCGAAGCATGGATATGAGTTTTTTATTATACAGGGGAAAGCATATTTTCGTAAAAAACAGAAAGTGAAATCCAATTTAATGAAGCTGAGTCCTCAAAATGGGATTATTTCTGCAAGACTTTCCTTGTCTGGACAACAGCTCGTAAAAAAAATCGAGGTTCGCTCTATTGACGAAGAGAATGGAAAGCAGATTAAAGGACTTGCAACCATTTCCGGCAAATTCAGTCAGGGCTCCAGTGGAAATATGCTGCTTGGAACATCCACTCAGGTGTTTTACGAGCCAGGGGTGAAGGATGCCAGCGAAGCAAAAAAACGTGCGGCAGCAAGAATGGAAGCAATCGAGAACAATTTTGGAGAACTGGAATGTGAATGTGTTGGAATCCCTGAATTGGTACCGGGACGTTTTATTACAGTAGAACAGCTTTCTACACAGGCAAACAGAAAATATTATGTACGTTATGTACGACATGAAATAGATGAGACTGGATATCGGACTTATATTAAGGCAGGAGTGAATAGTCTATGAATTCGATAACAGATTTGTTAACAAGTGACAACGAATATTATGATAATCAAATTGTACCGGGATTTGTCCAGGGCGTTGTTGTAGAAAATAACAATGCAAAATTCAAAGGCATGGTAAAGGTTGAATTTACTGTGTGGGAAACCGGAAAAAATATGTGTGAGTGGGTTCGCCTGATGTCTCCATATACCGGTCAGAATTATGGTACTTACCTTGTACCTGAAATTGATGAAATCGTATTGGTCGGATTCATCGGAGGAAGTTTGAAACGTCCATTTTTGCTGGGAAGCCTGTATCCAAACAATGCAAAAATGATAAAGGATAACTTTGACAAACAAAATCTGGTCAAACGTGTCACAACAAAAGGCGGAATGGATATCCTGATCAATGAGGATAAAGGAAAGCAAAAAATAACGCTTACCACACCAAAAGGAAGCGTCATTGTTGTAGATGATGAGAAGGAATGTTGTACGATTTCTGATAAATCAGCAAAAAATAAAATCAATCTTGATTATAAAAAGGGTGGAATTGAAATCATTGCAGAATCTAAGATTGTGATGAAAGCGGGAACGACAGAAGTTTCCTTGGATAAATCAAATGGAATCACCTTAAAAGGCAGTAAGATCGCAGCTCAGGCGAATAATGAAATTAATCTGAATGCGAAGGCTGCACTTAAGATGCAGGGGGCTCAGGTGGAGATGAAAGGTCAGGGACAGGTAAAAGTACAGTCTACAGGACCATTGGCACTGAAAGGTGCAATTACACAGATTAATTAGCCGGTGTAAGACTGGGAGAAAGGACGGGATAGAATATGGACAGATCGAAAGATTTCTTAGGTCGTGGATTTGCATTTCCACCACGGATTGATTCTGCTACAGGGCAATTTGTGATGGCAGACAGTGAAGAAGATATTCGCCAGTCTATTTATATTATTTTAATGACTAGAATGAAAGAGCGGGCGATGCTGCCGGATTTTGGCTGTAACCTGCATGAATATATTTTTGAAATTCCGGATTCGGATTTTGAAGTCCAGATCGGAAGTGAAGTTCGGGAAGCATTGATGCGTTATGAACCTCGTATTATCAATGTTGAAGTGGAAGTTGATACAAGTGATATTCCAAAAGGAATGATTCATTTGAATATCAACTATACAGTGAGAGCAACGAATAACCCGAATAACCTCGTATTCCCTTACTATTTGATGGAGGGTGTAGGAGAATTATAAATCCGGAAGGGAGAATGATAGCAGAATGAGTATGGAAAATACATATGAAAAATTGCAAAAATTGATGAATTCTTATGTTCCGGAATTTGCTTATCGAAGAGAAGGAAGAGATCCGGGGTCTGTTTTATCAAATCTTTGCGCCGGTATGATTGAAGAAAGTGCAAAAAACTATGGTAAAGTCATTCCAAAACATCAGATTCAGTATTTGAATTTGTTTGATTCACTAATCAAAGAACCGGTCAGTGCAGCAAGAGGATATGTACAGTTTCAGCCAGTGACAGGTTACAACGATATGATTCCTGTGCCGGCAAGAACACGTGTGATGGCATCTGGTGATAATGCAGAAGAGTTCATTTTCGAGACAGAGCATGATATGGTAGTAACGGATACGGTACCGGAATGGATTGCAGTGACTGACAGAAGCACGGATAGTATTGTAGTGCGTCCATATAATTCAGAAGAAGTATCTGCTTTTCAGGCATTTGATGTGGATGGAGAGAATAAAGCAGAGCACAGATTATATCTGGGATTTGATCATCTGTTTTCTTATATGAATGGGCTGGACCTGTATCTATTTGTTGAAGCATTTAGCGTGGCTGACCAGAACCAGCTGCTGGAATGTCTGACGGGTGCACAAGTGAAGTGGTCTGTTCTTGACCCGGAAAATGGAGAACTCGAATTTTCCGTGAAAGAAATCAAAGATGGTGCAATTCATCTTGTAATGGAAGACTATGCACCAGCGAAGGCGTTTGTTGGACAGAAAGAGGCATATTATATTACTGCTTCCTGTCAGGGAGAATTGCCGAAATTATATGTAAAAAGCATCAAAGCAGGTTTTGCAAAAGAAGAAATCATTCCGGAAGAAGTTTACCTGAATGGAAACAGTGAAGTTGCCGGCGGAATCTATCCGTTTGGAAAACCAATGGGGTTATACAATGAATTTGCCTTTGATGAAAAAGAAGTTCTGGCACGCAAAGGTGCAAAAATCAAATTGAACTTCAATCTTTCTTACAGACTTCATGAAGAAGACATGGAGTTTCCGGAGTTTGATACAGAATATAAGGCAATCATGAAGAAACCAAAGAAACCGCTCAGTATGCGTTCCGTAGAAGTTATGGCGGATTATGTTCTTTGGGAGTATTTAAGCAATACAGGATGGAAACGTCTGTTTAAAGAAGAACATATCAATGCATTGTTCAATGGTACGACAGAAGGAGCTGTTTCCTTAGAATTTATTTGTCCGGAAGACGTGGTTTCTTACGAAGAAGCAGAAGGCACTGGAAGAATTCGCGCAAGATTGATTCGTGCAGAAAATATTTATCAGATGCCGGCAATTTATAAATGTCCATTTATTTCCGGAATGAATTTATCTTATTCCTATATGGAAAACTGTCAGACAGCAGAATATGCACTTACAAAAAACAATTTTGATGAAAAAGATGTGACAGAAAGTTTGAAAAATGGAGGAAATATCATTCCATTCTATCAGACAGAGCATAGCTTAAGAACTATGTATCTTGGATTTTCAGAGTCTGTGTCAGGAACACCGTTTAGTCTGTATTTTGATATTGAAAGCTGCGTGGAAAGACCAATCAAATTCCGAGTAGAATATTTATCAGATAGCGGATTTAAAGCGGCAAAGACAGTAGATTACACCGGTGGTTTTACTGGTTCAGGCAATATGCTGATTGTAGTAGCGAAGGATGCAGTAAGAGGAAATCTCTTTGGTTATGAGGGATATTTTTTAAGATTTATCAATGAAAATCAGGAAAATCCACAGTATGCCCTTCCATATATCAAAGGTATTTATCCAAATATGGCACGAGTTGTCAATGTAAATACCATTACAGAAGAATTTTATCTGCCAAACATGGATGATACCATTGACATTCAGCTGAATCAGCAGAATCTGATCAATCTGAAAGTCTGGGTTGCCGAGAAAACTTCATATGGATTTGAATGGATTCCATGGAAGCTTGCAGAACGTACCTATGAAGAGGGAAGATGTTATCATGTTGACATGGCAGCGGGAATTCTTCATTTTAAAAAATATGCTTTTTCTCAATATGAACTGTTGGATGAAGGTCCGCATATTAAAGTAGAACATGCGAATTATACAGGTTCCAAAGCGAATCTTCCGGCTGGCGCAATTCAGACGTTGGGAGCTTCTATTCGCTATATTTCATCTGTAGATAATCCATTCCCAACTTATGGGGGATATGATGGTTACACAGAAGAAAGCAGCATGGATTATGTAGCAGGAATGCTTCGCACAAGGAATCGTGCGGTAACGAACCGTGATTTTTACGATCTGATCAAGCAGACTTCTTATGGAATCCGTAAAGTAAAATGCTGCAATCATGTGGATTTATTCGGAAAGAAAAAACCGGGAAATGTGACCATCGCTGTTTTAACAGAAGAGTATGAAAAGGGAAGTCATGTTTTCTATGAAATAAAGCAAAAAATAACAGACAGACTGATGAAGGACAGTGCATTATATCCGATGGGCAGAAAACTGTCGCTGGTACAGCCATATTTTGTGAAATTAAATGTTCGTGTATGGCTGGAAAAGGAAAATCTGGAAAATGCATATGATCTTCAGGTCAGAGCAAAAGAAATGATTGAGAAATTCATCGATCCACTGCAAGGCGGTCAGGGACTGCAGGGATGGGAAATTGGAGAATTTCCAAGAAGTTCTCAGATCATTGCATATCTGCGTACGGGAATCTCCGGATGCAGTATTTCAAAGATTTTAATGACCGCTGAGATTGAAGGGAAAGAAATTCCTGTTACAGAAGATTTTGTTGAACAGATTGGAAATCCTTTTATCATGGCAGTCAATGGTGAACATATCGTATACATCGAGGTGAGTGAATGTTAAAAGTACCGCAATTGGATGATTTGACATATGAACAGATGGTAAATAGGGCCATTAGCCGTATTCCGGCAATGACGGACCAGTGGACGGACTTTAACAGCCACGATCCGGGAATTACGGTACTCCAGACCTATGCATGGCTGACAGATATGTTGAATTTCTACATGAATGCCACAGGTGATATTCATGTGCAGAAATATTTAAAGCTTTTGGGAATTGAACCAAAGCAGGCGAAAGTATCAGAAAGCTATCTGGTGCTGGAAGGTGTATCGGAAACAATCAGCCTTATAAAAGGAACCAGATTTTATGCGGGAGAGATTCCGTTTGAACTGGAAAAGGATTGTACTTATAACGAAAATCGTTTTTGTTCCTATATTCAGGAGAATGATGGAGCCGGAATGGATCTGACTGCGTTTGCAGGTACAGACGGTGATTACATCGAAGTTTTTGCAGAGCAGTTTTTGGAAAAATCTGTCGCATATTTTGGTTTCCAGAAGGCATTAAAGGATGCCGATCGTCTTTTCATTAATGTAAAAGAAGAAGAAAAACGCAATCCGTTTGGTACAGAATTTAAATTCTGTGATCTTGTATGGGAATACTATACAAAAGATGGATGGAAACCGTTAAATGTATCGGATGAGACCTGTGGATTTTTAAAGACAGGATTTTTGGAAATTCATTTCGAAGATGAAATGGAATTGTGGAAACATCCGGACGGCATGAAACAGGCATATTACATTCGCTGTACATTGGAAGAGAATTTCTACGACAGCATTCCACAGATTGGAAAAATCCACGTAAACCCGATGAAAGTTCTTCAGAAAATGACTGTCTGTAAGGAAGGAGAAATCCTCCCTCATATGCAGATTGGAACGACCAATGGATGTGCAAATCAGGAATTAGAGTTTGATTATCCGGATGCGTATCGTTTCTCACTTCTCTTATTTGATGAAGAAGAAAAGATAGAAAGTCATGAGATATGGAGAATGACAGAGCATTTGGAAGAAGCTGATTATAAAGATCAGGTATTTTTCTATGATCGCGATAAGAAGACAGTATGCTTCGGGGATTGTATTCACGGGATGGTTCCTGAGCAGGGGAAGAGAATCTGCGTGACGGGTTTGGAAGTATCCAGACTTGAACAGGGAAATGTTTTACCTGGAGAAATCAGGGAATCTGATTGTACCACACTTGCTGGAGCAAAGATTTACAATCCAAAAGCATCAGCTGGTGGAAGAGACCGGGAAAGCCTTGAGGAAATGCTGCAAAGACTGGAAGAAACCTTATTTGTTCAGGAACGTATGGCATCAGAAGAAGACTATGAACAGATTATTTTGGGAACTCCGGGACTGATGCTTGATCTGGTCCATGTGATCCCTGGAAGTGTTTATGGAAATCTTCATAGACAGAATCGTGGATTGAACGAAATTATGGCGGTCGTAAAGCCATACAGCAAAGAGATTGCTCCGGGACTTTCCAGAGTATACAAAGATATGATTGAGCAGCATATTGAAAAATATCGCTTGATCAATACGAAAGTAAGTGTTGTTTCTCCAATTTATGTAGGAATTGAAGTAAATGCAGAGATTTCTCTTCATGTAAATAACGCAGAAAACAGAGAAAAAGTGCGTAACAGGATTTTGGAGCAAATCAATTATCAGAATCTTAAGAAACCATTTGGAAATGTAATTTCTTATGGAAAGATATTTACCAGCTTAGAATCTATGGAAGAAATCAAACGGGTTCAGGAACTGGCATTAGAGAAAAATGGTTCAGCAGCGTTAAAAAATGACAGAGGAGATATTATTTGTCAGGAAGATGCGCTTTGCTATGTAGAACAGTTAAATATTGAATTTGATTAATAATAAAAAAGAAGGGGGTGTATGATCCATGGTTGAGGCTGGAAAAAAAGTAAATTTTTATAGACTTGCCTTAAGACGAGGAATAATGCACCGTATGATATTGTCAGAGGATGACAGACTTGTTGGAGAGGGTGGAGGTACATTTTGTTATCTTGCACCAATGTTTGACTCCGCAAGTTACGAGGAAACATGGCACAGACTGCGTCTGGAAGGAACATTTTCCAATTGTAAATATGAGATTGTTGCAGCGGCAACGGATGTCAATCTGGAAGAAACAATTGCTGACGAACAGTTGAGTATATTGGATAAATTGGAAATGCTGAAAGAATATGGACATATTCGTAAAGTAAATACAGAGGATATGCTCCTTCATGCTCTTTCTGGAAGATATTTATGGGTATTTATAACAGTCGTAGGTGCAAAAATCGACAGTCATTTTAGAATTGAAGGTTTTTCTGTAGAATTCCCACAGAGCAGTTTTGTGGAATATCTGCCTGAAATTTATCATGAAGAAAGAAATGGATTTTTCGAACGCTATATGGCGGTGCTTCAGAGCCTTTATGAAGATTTGGAAAAAGAAGTGGATCACCTTCCGGAGTATCTGGACTATGAAACTGCACCAGAGGAAAATCTGCCTCTGTTTGCGGAATGGACAGGTCGCTGGAATAAAGGTGGTCAGTGGTCCCCACAGCAGCTGCGTTATCTGATCAGACATCTTCAGCAGATTCAAAGTGGGAGAGGAACATGGAAGGTCATGGAAGAAATGATCTATCTGATGACCGGACAAAAGGCGTACATCATAGAGTATTTTAATTGGAAGGAATGGATGAAGCAAAAATCCGAAGTTCTGGAAGAATATTATCAGATGTATGGAAAAAAAGAAGATACCTTTGTTGTAATTATCGATGCATCTGAGAGAGAAGTTGGTATGTCAGAAGTAATGCTGGAACGAAAGCTGGATGATTATACACCGCTTGGAATGAATTGCAGAGTGGTATTTCTGAAGAAGAACAGTCAGATGGATTCACAGAGCTATCTGGATAAGAACAGCTATTTATCAACCCCTGAAAATCCGGCGACAGAAGGCGTTTCTCTTGATGGAGAATTCATATTATGAGACGTAAAATCTTAAAAAGTTTTGTGATCTTATGTTTTCTTTTTTGTTTTCTGCCGATTTCGGTAAATGCAAGTTCTGAACAAACAGCTGAGAAGGAGGAAACCTATTCGATTTTCGATGTGCAGATTCCATTTACAAATGTTTATGACTGTTATCGAACCACAGATGTAGCCATTGGCTGGTCACAGAAAGTATATAAATTTGAATATCCGTATAATGCCATTACGGATAAAGCAATTAGTCAGGAAGTTCCGGATGCGATAGAGCATCCGGAAAATTATTACTATCAGTTTGTTGAGCAGAAAAATGGGAAAATTGGATTGATATTATATCAATTTGGTGATTCAGGCTTTCAAAATGTTCTTTCAAGAGAAGGGGCGATTTTGAATTATGGAGAAGGCTGCTTTCTGTTTCATACGAATGAAGGCTATGGTACATTTGTTTCCTTAAGGGAAGAACCTTATCATCGCCATGCAAGTGATGATTGCAAAAAGGAACATAAAGCGGGGAATGATACCTGCGTTCGATGCATGCGAACAAAGTCTGGTGAATTGCTTGGAAAATGCGGTGAAAAATATGTGGTGGAATATATAAATCCTGATATAGAACAATTGAAAAAATTGCCAATTACATCGGGAATGATTTCGTTGAATGAACCGGAAGTGGCTGAGTCTGTAGAAGAAGAGATTCCACAAGTTGTACCTGAAATATCTGAAAAATTAAAGGATATGAAGCAGGCTGGCGGTGGTTTCCTGGTATCGGGAGAACCAAACGGCTATTTTTACAATGAAGAATATGAACGATTATGCATTGATGCTCCGGGGACTTATAGAATTGCCAGTACAGAAAAGCTAGATGCAGCAATTGAAATAAGAACTTCTGGTGTTACACTCATTTTGAGCGGGATCCATCTAAGTCCTGACAAGGGTTCAGCAATTGTATTTGAAGTAAATAACAAAAATACTGAGGCTCATCAATATACAACCATTATATTGGAAGAAGGAAGTTTAAATCAGTTGACTTCAAATGGTGGTGTGGCGGCTTCTGCGATAGAAAATAAAAACCATCCGATTATAATTACATGTAGTCTTGCAGAGGAGAATCATGTGTGCAATAGTGAATGTGGAAAACTGATCGCAAAAGCAGATTCCTTAGGCGGTACTGGGATGAATGGAAATGTAACTATTCAAGGCGGAGTGATTGAGGCAATCGGAAAATCAGGTCCTGGTATCGGAGGATACTGGGAAGACGGAAATAATATTACAATTTCCGGAGGCATTGTCACTGCCAATGGTATTGGAGCAAGCGGTGGCTATAGTAATGCAGAAAATATTGTGATTTCCGGTGGCACGATCGAAACGACATATATTGGCGGAGGTAAGTATGGCAAAACAGAAGTATCTGTAGAGCCTGATTCCGGACGCAAGATTTCAGTATGTGATGGGATTAAACATCGATTTGCACGCAATATAAAAGGCTCGCCATTTTCAGAAAGAATTGATATTTCTGAAATTACAAGACGTGCAACATATATTAAAATTATGGAACAACAATAATCAAACAATCAAAAAGTCGATTTCTCAAAAGGACCTGTATGGAAATATATCATTGCACAGGCAGTACTGCTCAACATAGCGTTTGCAGCTTTATTTGGAAATGGTGGTATCGCCTGCTACGCAACTATGAGGCTGACTGTTTATAAAAAGATTATAAATTTTTTAGAATTAGAAACTTGAAAAATTACTTGAGTTTCATATAATTTCTAAAAAAGGTGAAAATGGAGTTATGAATGTAAAATGAATCCAAAGGTAAGTATTATTATTCCAATTTATAATGCGGAAAAACATTTAAGGCGCTGCGTTGACAGTGTGTTGAAGCAGGATTTTGAAGATTTTGAATTAATATTAATGAATGATGGAAGCAAGGATTCTTCAGCGGAAATCTGTGATGAATATGCTGCAAAAGATACAAGAGTGCGTGTAGTACATAAAGAAAATTCCGGAGTATCAGATACAAGAAATCAGGCAATCGCTCTTGCGAGAGGAGAGTATCTGCAATTTTTGGATAGTGATGACTGGATCACACCGGATGCAACAGGGCTTTTGGTGCGTATGGCAACAGAACATCACTGTGAAATGATCATTGCAGATTTTTATCGAGTGATTGGTGAACGTCTTTCTCCAAAAGGGAAAATTCGTGAAGATGGAGTTCTTTCCAGAGAAGAATTTGCCATGGAAATGATGGAAAACCCGGCAGATTTTTATTATGGAGTGTTGTGGAACAAATTATATCGCAGAGATATTATTGAAGAACATGAACTTTGCATGGACAAAGATATCAGCTGGTGTGAAGATTTCATATTTAACATGGAATATATTCGTCATGTGAAGCATGTTTATGCACTTCATGTGCCGATGTACTATTATGTAAAAACCCCTGGCTCACTGGTATCTCAGGGTACAAGCCTTTCAAAAACAATCCAGATGAAAAGAATCGTTTTTAAGTGCTATAAGGATTTTTACAAAGAAGTATTTAAAGAAGAAGATTATGAAAAGATACGACTTCAGGTATATCGTTTTCTGATTGATGCAGCTGGTGACGGAGCGGTGGGACCAACGATTTTGCCAGGCAGCATGAAATTAGGGGATGAAAGAATTTCTGTCAGCTTAAATGTTGCGGAAGGTGTGGGGATCCTTTTTGATACATTCAGAGAGGTAAAACTGCTTGACCGATACCTGGAGACGGTGGCTATAAAGTATGATCTAACCTTTGAAGATGTGAAACTGATTTTTTATTTAAGTCAGTCTGATGAAGGCTGTACAATCAGGGAAATGTCAGAAGTTACACAGATTAAGAGAAGAAAGCTGGCAAATTCCATTCAGAAATTAGTTTCTAAGGAATATATCAAATTAAAAACGCAGGTTGATCTGGAAAAGAAAAAGAGTGCGAAACTGGAATGCGAGATTTTAAGTAATGCGGAAAGTATTATTTTTGATCTGCTAACTGCTAAATCAACCTATCTTCAGGTGAAATATTCCGGGTTCACCGAAGAAGAAATTGAGCAGTATGAGATATTATCTGCTCGCATGAGAGAAAATGTGCAAAAAGCATTAAAATAAAAAAACAAAAATGAAATTATACAAAAGGGAATTCGCATTTGACTGTGAATTCCCTTTCCTTGGATTACTGAGCATTTTTGATTTTTATTTCACTTCCATAGTCGATTCCTTCGTACCATGGACAGGTGATGTTCTCTAAGACTTCATGATGGTCGTTCGTGTATTTCATGGTGGTCCATTCTCCGTCGCTGCTGACCGCCAATCCCCAAAAGCCTTGATCAAATACAAATTCCGGATAAGTAAGCAGCTGTCCCTCACTTCGTCTCGAAACAAGAATGGCAGGAAAATCCGCATTTGTCATAATCCTGCTTGCATTTCCCTCGGTCTTTCCACTGTAATGTGGAGAAAGTGTCAGCGTAGCACCATCCTCAAAGGTATCATCAATATACCACAGCTGATGAACATGTCCGCCATACAGAATGGTCAGTTTCATTTTGTTCAATCGTTTGATCCAGGCATCTTTGTAGGCTTTTGCGTGATCGTTGGTATATTTTACAGTCAATGGAATGTGGCAGACCGCGATACGGTAATCTACACCTTTGGCATCAAATTCATAGTCTGCATTTTCTAAAATATCATCTAAAAATTCCGTCTGTGCTCTGCGGTAAGCATTGAACTTGGCGGCACCATAATATTCCGCGTATTTATCTCTGTGATCCTCCCCAATATCCAATACAACGCCCCAGACATTTTTGATTCTGAAAGTATAGTAGAAATTTTCGCCATCTGCGCCTACATATTTATAATATTCATGCGCCAGCACACCTTTTGTCTCGTGATTTCCACGCGCATAAATGACTGGAACCTGCCCTTTGGTGATTGTAGCGGCAAGTTTTAGCATTTCTGTCAAATCAGCCTCGCGGTCGATCCAGCTGGCAGTATCGCCACAGCAGATGAGGAAGTCCAGTTTATCACCGAAATAATTTCCGGCAGCC
Source organism: uncultured Lachnoclostridium sp. (assembly GCA_964650775.1). GTDB lineage: Bacteria > Bacillota > Clostridia > Lachnospirales > Lachnospiraceae > HGM12587. The sequence continues at coordinate 15,911 of CAZYUZ010000008.1, forward strand.
GTAGGAGATTTCTGAGTGTTATGAGTGTCAGACAGTACATAATAATCGAGCCCATCCTCAGCATTCAGCCCTCGCCACTGATAGATATTTGAAATTGTATTTCCCTGAAGAGCACTGTATGGTCCGCGAAGAATCATAGAGCGTGTGGAAACTGTATATTCCTTAGCATTATCAAGAGCCGCTGTTGGGACAATGATTTTATGAATCTTTTCTTCAGTTTTTCGATAACCTGCATAAGTTTCATTATATTCAATTCCATCAATCGTTACCCATGCGGTACCTTTGGAATAGGTCTGAAAAACAATCTGATAAGTATCCTCTACTGCGTATACAACGGGAGTACCTGAAATTCCACTACGAAAATTAAAATCATATCGTAAAAAGACTCCAGTTAGGAGCAGTGTGAGCAAAAGTGCGGATGGAAACCATTTCTTCTGAAATACTGCATGCTTATGGAGCATGGTAATTGCATAGAAGATTCCGCCAATCAACAATAGAAATGCACCATTATACAAAAATTCCCTGATGAAATAGATAGAAGTATCAAGCGTTAATGAAATAATAAAACCATTTAATGCAAGAAAAACGAAATCAATGATCGAAAATAAAATTGTAAATAGTAACGGGTATTTTTTGTTTAAAGAAAAAAGCGTGTGCGACAATGCTGACAAAAGGATGACAGCTAATAAAATGTACGGCACCATTTCAGCGGTGTATCGAATGATGCCGGACCACATAGAACGAATGGATATATAACACAGAAGATTAAAGATCGTAATTACATTTAGTGTAAGAAACAGCCAAGGTCTGCATTGTTTTTTCATAGCAGGTCTCCTTTGTGGTAGTAAACATAATTATACCATAAAATGGATTGCTTCCGCCACAGAATTTACGATTTGTCCTGATTTTTCCTGTAAAGCTTTTGGTGCATATGGAAAAGTGAAAGGAATGTCTACTTTTTCGAGCATTGGATAATCGTTCATAGAATCACCAATGCCGGCAAAAGTATCTATTTTTAGAGTGTTTCTCACAAAATCAATACCAACACCCTTGGAACATCCAAATGGAACGATATCTACGAACTCTTTATTACGAAATGCGGTAATTTGTCCCTCGAAAAGAGTGTTCACGTGCTTTGCAAGCGTCTCTGCATTTTCTTCCGTAACAGCATTGTAACTAATATTGTGCACATTTCCCTGAATCTCATCCAGAGAATATACAACATCAGAGATAAAACCATTGATTTTTCCGTAAGAAACAAATTTTCCATCCATGTGGAAATCCAGACTATAATGATGCTCAACTCCGTAAGAAATGAGCGTGTCAGTTATTTCTTTAGAAATTGTTCTTTCATAAAGCAGGTTTAAATCTTTGTCAAAAATAGTTGCACCGCTGTTAGTAATGTAAAAGTCAGCCGTAACCTGATTATCCAGGAAATCCAGAATTCCATAAAGAGGTCTTCCGGTACAAAAACCAAATAAATGTCCCTGTGCCTGGTATTCTTTAATCGCTTCAATGTCACATTTTTTCATGGGTTCTGTTTCTTCCATGAAATAAAAGGTTCCGTCAAAATCACTTGCTAAGGCTTTCATAAATTTCCTCCTCGTTACTTGTATGCTAATAGTATAAATAGGAAAAAAAGTCTGGTCAAGAAAATGTGTAGATTTTGTGTATTTGTTGACATATACCCCTAGGGGGTATATAATGAGAATGTAATCAGTAATAAAATACATTTAGGAAGGAGTAACGTATGTCAGAGGTAAAATGTGAATATTGCTCAGGAAAGAGCAAGGAACGTTCCGAGAAAGAATATAAGGATTTATTGAACCGTCTGAGCCGCATCGAAGGTCAGGTACGTGGCGTAAAAGCAATGGTGGAACGTGATGCTTACTGTACTGATATTATTACTCAGGTGTCGGCGATTAACTCTGCATTGAACAGCTTTAACAAAGTACTTCTTGCCAATCATATCAAAACCTGTGTGACGCAGGATATCAAAGATGGAAAAGAAGAAACTGTGGACGAACTGTTGGCAACGCTTCAAAAGCTGATGAAGTAAATGTGTTTCTACAATATAAAAACGAGGTAATGCGATGAAACAGTATATTGTCACAGGCATGAGCTGTGCCGCTTGCAGTGCCAGAGTCGAAAAAGCGGTAAATCAGATTTCGGGAGTAGAATCCTGCTCTGTGAGTCTTTTGACAAATTCCATGGGAGTGGAAGGTGATGTGAATCCGGCAGATGTGATAGGGGCAGTCACAGAAGCAGGATATGGCTGCAGCTTAAAAGAAGCTGGAGTGCAGAAAAAGAAAGTGGATTATTCTGAACAGGAAGAGATGCTAAGGGATAAAGAAACGCCAGTGCTGAAAAAGCGTTTATTTACCTCTTTAGGATTCCTCATTGTTCTTATGTATTTTTCCATGGGACATATGATGTGGGGATGGCCTGTTCCCGCAGTGTTGGAGCATAATCATGTTGCGCAGGGACTGCTCCAGTTGATTTTGACAGCAATTGTCATGGTCATTAACCAGAAATTTTTTATCAGTGGTTTTAAGAGCTTGTTCAAAGGTGCACCCAATATGGATACTTTGGTTGCCCTTGGTTCGGCAGCTGCATTTATCTATAGCACTGTGGCATTATTTGCTATGACAGATGCGCAGATGAAAGGTGACAGTGCATTGGTAATGTCCTATATGCATGAGTTCTATTTTGAATCTGCGGCAATGATTCTAACATTAATTACTGTCGGTAAGATGCTGGAAGCCCGTTCAAAGGGTAAAACGACAGATGCATTAAAAGGGCTGATGAAGCTTGCACCGAAAACAGCGATACTTGTGCGAGATGGTGCTGAAGTGGAAGTTCCGATTGATGAAGTGAATAAAGGAGACATCTTTGTGGTTCGTCCGGGAGAAAACATTCCGGTGGATGGCATCGTAATAGAAGGAACAACTGCGGTGAATGAGTCTGCACTGACTGGCGAAAGTATTCCGGTAGATAAAAATCCGGGAGATTTGGTTTCGGCAGCCACATTGAACCAGTCAGGATATATCAAATGTGAAGCAAGACGTGTTGGTGAAGATACTACACTGAGCCAGATTATTCAGATGGTGAGCGATGCGGCAGCGACAAAAGCGCCGATTGCAAAAGTGGCTGATAAAGTTTCGGGGGTGTTTGTTCCAACGGTTATCACAATTGCAGTGATCACAACGATTGCATGGCTGTTTTCTGGCCATTCCATTGGATTTGCACTGGCAAGAGGAATTTCAGTTCTTGTCATTAGTTGTCCATGTGCACTTGGGCTTGCGACTCCGGTTGCCATTATGGTTGGTAATGGTATGGGTGCAAAAAATGGTATCATGTTTAAAACTGCAGTTTCATTAGAAGAAACAGGAAAAATGGATATTGTTGCGCTGGATAAGACTGGAACCATTACAAGCGGTGAACCTAAAGTAACGGATATCTGGATGGCAGATGATGTGACAAAAGAAGAACTGGTTGGAACGGCGTATGCATTGGAAGAAAAGAGCGAGCATCCGCTTGCAAAAGCCATTGTTGACTATGTAAAAGAAAATGAAGCGCTGAATGCAAAGTTAGAAACAACAGAATTCCATATTCTTCCGGGAAATGGTCTGGAAGGAATGATTGCCGGAAAAAAGGTCGTTGGCGGAAGCTTTTCTTATATCAAAAAGATTGTGAAAGTATCTTCTGATGTTCAGAAAAAATACGAAAGTCTGGCGGAAGAAGGAAAAACACCATTGTTCTTTGCGATGGATGGTAAACTTCTTGGTATCATTGCGGTTGCGGATGTGATAAAAGCCGATAGTGCAGAAGCAATTAAACAGCTGGAAAATATGGGTATTCATGTAGTCATGCTGACTGGAGATAATGAAAAGACTGCAAACGCCATCGGTAAACAGGCGGGTGTTAATGAAGTGATCGCAGGGGTGCTTCCAAATGAAAAGGAAGCGGTCATTCGTGCACTGAAGGAAAAGGGTAAAGTTGCCATGGTTGGTGATGGAATCAATGATGCTCCGGCGCTTACAAGAGCAGACATTGGTATTGCAATTGGTGCAGGTACGGACATCGCCATTGATGCAGCAGATGTGGTCTTAATGAAGAGCAGTCTGATGGATGTTCCGGCTGCAATTCGTTTGAGCCGGGCAACCCTGAAAAACATTCACGAAAATCTGTTCTGGGCATTTTTTTATAACAGTATTGGAATCCCATTGGCAGCAGGATTATTTATCCCGATTCTTGGATGGGAAATGAATCCGATGTTTGGGGCGGCAGCTATGAGTTTATCCAGCTTCTGTGTTGTGACAAATGCACTCAGACTTAATTTTAAGAAAATTTATGATACATCAAACGACAGGCATCATAATAAGAAAAAAATAGAAGGAAATGCATTCATAACAGAGGATGCTTCTTATAATAATTATGCATGTGACGAAGCATGCGCCATGAAGGAGGAAATGACCATGGAAAAGACAATGAAAATCGAAGGAATGATGTGCCCACACTGTGAAGCAAGAGTGAAAAAGACTCTGGAAGAAATGGCACAGGTAACAGAAGCTGTTGTAAGCCATGTAGAAGGTACAGCAGTTGTGAAATTAGCTGAAGCAGTGGAAAACGACGTTCTGAAGAAGATCATTGAAGATCAGGGATACAAGGTACTTGACGTTCAGTAAAAGAGGTAGTAATGATGAAACATTCCTTTCGCAGGCAGCTGACGATTATTTTTTCAGCGGTTATGGCAGGCACCTTAATGTTGATGTTTTTCAGCGGTGCGATTTTTTTGGAAAGATATTACATTTCAGAAAAAAAAGAGCAGGTTATGGATGCCTATGTAAAATTTAATATAGCTGCCCGGGAGGGAACGATGGATTCGGAGGAATTTCAGGAAAGTCTTCAGAGCTTTAGTATGATTGACAACATTTCAGCGGTCGTTTTGGGAACGGATGGAAGACTGCGCGTGTATTCTGCCAGAAATAGTGAACAGTTGAAATTCCGGCTTTGGGACTATTTCTTTGGAAATGAATCCGTTGAGATGCCTCGTATTCTGGAGGAGACAGAAAGTTATGTGCTGCGTCAGAGCAGAGATCGCATGACTGGCATGGAATATATGGAAATGATCGGGACACTGGATAATGGTGATAACTTTATTATGCAAACACCGTTAGAAAGTATCAGAGACAGTGTTATGATTGCCAATCGATTCTATACAATGATTGGTGCGGCCATCATTGTGGTCAGTGGAATCATTATTTACCTGTTCAGCCGTAAAGTAACAAAACCGGTCATGGAGCTGGCTGACATTTCAAAGAGGATGACTTCCCTTGATTTTGATGCCAAATTTGAGTCAAAGGGTGAAAATGAGATTGATTTACTTGGCGAACATATGAATCAGCTTTCGGAAGCGTTGGAGAAAACAATTTCAGAACTAAAGACAGCCAATAACGAACTTCGCAGAGATATCGAACAGAAAGAAAAAATTGATGAAATGCGAAAAGAGTTTCTGTCAAATGTGTCACACGAACTGAAAACTCCGCTGGCATTGATTCAGGGCTATGCGGAAGGATTAAAAGATGGTATCAGCGATGATGCAGAGAGCAAAGAGTTCTATTGTGATGTCATCATGGACGAAGCACAGAAAATGAATACCATGGTAAGAAAGCTTTTAACGTTAAATGAGGTGGAATTCGGACAGGAGAAGATTTCCATGGAACGTTTTAATGTAGCGGAGCTGATTGAGGGTGTGGCACAATCGTGTGCACTTCTTGTACAGCAAAAGGAAGGAAAGCTGCGGCTGAAAGTTCAGAATCCTTTGTATGTATGGAGCGATGAATTAAAAATAGAAGAAGTTCTTAGGAATTATATAAGTAACGCATGCAATCATCTGGACGGCGAACGTATCATTGAGATTAAAGCAGTGCAGGAAAATGATAAGGTGCGAATCAGTGTGTTCAATACCGGAAAACAGATTCCGGAAGAAGATATGGAGCATATCTGGGAGAAATTTTATAAGGTCGATAAGGCACACACCAGAGAATATGGCGGCAGTGGAATTGGACTTTCAATTGTAAAGGCGATCATGGAATCAATTCATGGCAACTATGGTGCAAATAATTATATCAACGGCGTGGAATTCTGGATTGAACTCTAGAATTATGCAGAATGCACAAAAAAAGAAAATAAAATTGTGCGCTTTGGTTAAAATGCCATTTTGGAAATAATTTGAAAAATGTTGTTGACTTTTGTCGATGGTAGGGTGTATATTATCCAAGGTTGCTGAACACGGCAACAACAAAACAACTGAAAA
>CAZYUZ010000009.1:0-21630 GCA_964650775.1 uncultured Lachnoclostridium sp.
TGAATTCACCTTTTTTCATACCCACATAAGGTCTTGCAATTACTCGTCCAACCTTCCACTCATCTTTCATGGTCAGCTCTCTGGCGATTTCACACCAGCGGTATAATTCTTCAAGACCTGTTGTTTCTTCATTGCCACAAATCTGAAGTACGGAATCCGCGGAAGTGTAAACGATCATATGACCTTTGGTTACTTCCTCTTCGGCAAGTTCTTCTAAGATTTCTGTACCGCTGGCACTCTTATTTCCGATGACCTTGCGTCCGCATCTCTTTTCCAGTTCTCTGATCAATTCTTCCGGAAAACCAGTCTGATCAAATGTTTTGAACGGAACAGTAACCTCCAGACCCATCATTTCCCAGTGACCGGTCATCGTATCCTTTGCCGGACTCTTTTCATTTAATTTTGCATAGTAACCAAGTGGTTTCTCCACAGGTTCCACCTGTTTTAATGGAGTGATATTTGCCATTCCAAGCTTCTGCAGATTTGGAATCCGAAAATCATCCACTGCTTCCGAAATGTGTCCCAGCGTATTGACACCCACATCTCCAAATTCCGGGGAATCCGGCATTGCACCAACTCCCAGAGAGTCCATCACTACTACAAATACACGATTGATTTTTTTCATATTAACTACATGAATCCTTTCCAGATTTTCATTAGGCTAAATTAGCAGGACCAAAGCCCATCGGAAGTAATTCTTCTAATGTCATAATTTTGTAAGTTTCTTTGTCCACTGCCAGAATGATCTGAAATGTTTTTGGATCGCAAAATTCCATCATCACCTGACGGCAGACACCGCATGGTGCAGTAAGCTCTGTCAAAACACCATTCTGTCCACCAACCACTGCGATTGCTTCAAATTCTTTCACTCCTTCGCTGACCGCTTTGAAGAATGCTGTACGTTCTGCACAGTTGGATGGTGTATAGCCTGCATTTTCAATATTGCAGCCTTTAAAGATCTGTCCATTCTTACCAAGCAATGCAGCTCCTACTTTAAAATTAGAGTATGGTGTATAGGACATTTTTGTCATGTGTATGGCAGTTTCAATTAATTCTTCAATGAGTTTTTTATCAAGCATAGCTGCCTCCTAGTATCCAGAAGCTTCTTCATTCTTCACAATCTTAATAATTCTGCTCGTTCCAAGACGGTCTGCACCAAGGGATAAGAATTTTTCCGCATCATCCATAGAAGCGATACCGCCTGCTGCTTTCATCTTTACATTCGGTCCGATATTTTTTGCAAAAAGTTCGATATCTGCAAATGTTGCACCTGCTTTAGAAAATCCTGTAGAAGTCTTGATATAATCAGCACCTGCTGCGGTCACGATTTCGCACATTTTCACTTTTTCTTCATCTGTTAAAAGGCATGTTTCGATGATAACTTTTAAGATTTTATCACCACATGCTGCTTTTAATGTGCGGATTTCGTTTTCTAATGCATCATATTTTTTATCTTTCAGCCAGCCAATGTTGATGACCATATCAATTTCATCAGCACCATTTGCGATGGCATCTTTTGTTTCAAATTCTTTTACTGCTGTTGTCATATAACCGTTTGGAAAACCGATGACTGTACAGATTGCGAGTTTGTCACCTACATATTCTTTTGCCTGACCTACATAGCTTGGCGGAATGCATGCGGATGCTGTGCCATATTTCACTGCATCATCACAGATTGCTTTAATTTCTTCCCAAGTTGCTGTCTGAGTTAATAAAGTATGGTCTACATGTTTTAATACTTCGCTTGCGTTCATATCTAATTTTCTCCTATGCTAATTCTAATGCGATTTCCATCATTTTGCCAAAGCCAACCTGTCGTTCATGAGAGCTTAAAGCCACTTCTTTGAAAATGTGGTCTGAGATTGTCAGGATACAGAGTGCTTTCTTTTTCGCATGTACCGCATTCATATACAATGCTGCGGCTTCCATTTCTACACAAAGAACACCCATATCTTTCCATCTCTGGTTGACTGTAGGGTCTGCGTTATAGAATACATCAGAGGAAAGAACGTTACCTACCACATAGTTTGTCCCCTGTGCTTCTGCAATATCAATTGCTCGTTTCATCAAACCATAATCTGCAATTGGAGCATAATGTCCTGGAAGATTATACTGTCTGACAAAATCAGAGTCTGTACATGCACCCATTCCGATGACGACATCCATGACATTTAAGTCATCCTGTAATGCGCCCGCAGAACCGATACGAATAATCTGATCCACATCATAGAAGTTAAATAATTCATAAGAATAAATTCCGATGGATGGGATTCCCATACCGCCGCCCATAACGGAGATTTCTTTTCCTTTATAGGTACCTGTAAAACCGAGCATATTTCTAACAGAAGTTACCAGTCTTGGGTTTTCAAGGTAAGTTTCTGCAATGTATTTTGCACGAAGCGGATCTCCCGGCATTAATACCGTTTTGGCGAAATCGCCCTTCTTTGCGCCAATGTGTGGTGTTGGAACTGACATATTCATTCCTCCTGTTTTACTAATTATTTTTTATTTTCCTAAATAAATGGAATATTTTCAAAACCGGCGCAGCTGTTGAACACAACACCTGCGCCGACAAAAACTATACTATTTAGATTTTACGAATGGTTTACCATTTGCTGCAGGTGTATGTGCCTTACCAACGAACAGTACCAGTGCAATAATCGTTACTACATATGGAATCATGGAAATGATGTTTGGATCAACCGCATTGTTCATGCTTAAAATTGATTTTACACCGCTGCAGAAACCGAAAAGCAGACAAGCTTTTGCTGCACCGCCTGGTGAGAATTTACCAAAGATTACCGCTGCAATCGCGATGAAGCCCTGACCTACGATAACGCTTGGACGGAACTGGTTGATGGTTGCAGTTGTTACGAACGCGCCGCCAAGACCAGCCATAAAACCGGAAATGATTACACAGATATAACGTACTCTGTATACGCTGATACCTAAAGATTCACATGCTTCCGGATGTTCCCCAACTGCTCTTAAATGTGTACCAAATTTTGTTTTGTAGAATACAAATACTGCAATCCCTGCAAATATAAATACAAGATATGCAACTGTATAAACATTTAATACGTTTCCAAGGAAAGAACCTGCTTCAAACTTTCCTTCAAATAATTTTGGTAACTTGTCAGCAATTGCAAGTGGTGGTGTATCCGGGGAACCAAAGATTGCCTTACCAAGGAAAAGTGCAAGACCTGGTCCGATAAAGTTCATAGCTGTCCCTGCAATTGTCTGGTCCGCATGATACTGAATACATACCACTGCGTGAACTGCTGCCATAAGCGCACCTGCAAGGCCCCCTGCAAGAAATGCAATCCATCCGTTATGTGCCACAAGACCTACCGCTGCACCTACGAATGCACCGATAGTCATCATTCCTTCAATCCCTAAATTGATAACACCGCTTCGTTCTGAGAAACAGGAACCTAAAGCAGCTAATAAAAGCGGAGGTGTGGCAACTAGGGTTGCATTAATTAAAAGTCCTAAATTACTGATAAAAGCATCCATTCTGTTTTCCTCCTACTTTTTCTTACCGATTTTCATAAATAAGGCTCTGAACACACCTGAGATTGCGATGAAGATGATTACACATCCCATGATGATATCAATAACTTCTTCCGGAGCACCAACCATGGTAAGTTTTGCTCCGCCGTATTTCATGGCACCATAGAAAATACCTGACAAAATACATCCAAGAGGGTTCGATCCTGCGATGAGGGCAACGGTAATACCCTGAAAACCGTAACCTTCCTGTCCTGCGAACTGGCTGATACGTCCTGCCATACCAAGTACCTGTACCGCACCACCGATACCGGCGAGAGCGCCGGAAATACCAAGGGCTGTTAAGATAGATTTGTCAGCATTAATACCGCCAAAAGTTGCTGCATCTTTGTTAAAACCTACAGCTTTTAATCTGTATCCTAAAGTTGTTTTTTCAATGATAATCCACATTGCAACTGCAGCTACGATTGCAAGGATAAATCCCCAGTTTGCACCTGTACAGTTCAATGCTTTTAAGATTCCTTCCGGAAATAAAATTCTTGCAGAATCAAGTACATTCTTTGTTGCTTCTCCACTTCCTTCTTTGTGAAGTGTTTCTGTGTTTACAAGGAAGTTTGATAAATAAAACGCAAGCCAGTTAAACATGATAAATGAAAGAACTTCGTGAATTCCACGTTTTACTTTCAAAAGTCCTACAAGGTAAGACCATAAAAAACCTGCAACTGCTGCCGCAAGGATACATACAATTGCATGAATCACTGGTGGCAGTTTCAAGATGATACCGCAGGCACATGCAGCCATGGCACCAACTACGAACTGACCTTCTGCTCCGATGTTAAATACACCGGTACGTAAGGAGAATGCAACACTAAGACCTGTAAAGATCAGTGGGGCTGCATAAACCAGTGTCCAAACCATAAATTTAGGCTTTCCAAACACACCGTCAATCAGTTTTCCGTATGCTTCTGCAGGACTAATTCCTACTGCTGTAAGGAAGATTGCTCCGATTACGAAACCTATGATAATGGCAATGGCTGTATAGAGCACGTTAGATTCTAAAAAGCTTTTTCTATTTTTCATGCCTGTTTACCTCCTGCCATTAAGTATCCTAATTCTTTTTCGTCTGCGTCTTTACCGGCAACACTACCTGTAATCTGACCATCAAAGATAACTTCAATACGGTCAGATAAACTCATAATTTCATCAAGCTCGAAAGATACAAGAAGTACCGCACGATTGTTATTTCTCTGTTCTACCAGATATTTATGAACAAATTCAATAGCTCCAACGTCCAGACCACGCGTTGGGTTTACCGCAATGAGCAGATCCTTATCATTTGTTACTTCTCGTGCAATGATAACCTTCTGCTGATTACCGCCGGATAAAGTACCGGCTGGTGCACCTTCAGTTCCTCTTGGACGAACATCAAATTTATCCATTAATTTTGTCGCATGTTCACGAATTGCCTTTCTGTCAAGGAAGCCTTTCTTTGCGAATGGTGCTTCGTCAAAATGCTGTAAGATCATATTATCTTCATTGGAGAAATCTAATACAAGACCGTGTTTCTGACGGTCCGCAGGAATACTGGAAATACCGGCATCAAAGGTCTGCTTTGGTGTTGCATTGAATACATCTTTTCCAAGAATCTTCACTTCACCGGAATCTGCTTTGCGAAGACCTGTTAAGATTTCTACAAGCTCTGTCTGTCCATTGCCGTCAACACCGGCAAGACCTACGATTTCACCTCTTCGTACAGTCAGGTTGAGACCATTTAAAATTTCTACGCCACGGTAGTCTTTTGCACGAATGCCTTTTACGTCTAATACAACTTCGCCGGCTTCCTGGTCTTTTTTGTCAACTTTAAAGTTTACATCACGGCCTACCATCATGGCTGCCAGGTCATTTTCATTCACATCTGCAACTTTCACTGTTCCAATATATTTACCCTGACGGATAATTGTACACTGGTCAGAAGAAGCAGTGATTTCTTTTAATTTATGAGTAATCAGGATGATACTCTTTCCGTCTGCGGTCAGGTTCTGGATGATTTCCATAAGACCTTCGATTTCCTGTGGTGTTAAGGAAGCAGTCGGTTCGTCAAGAATGAGTACGTCCGCACCTCTGTATAAAACCTTTAAGATTTCTACACGCTGCTGCATGCCTACAGAAATATCTTCAATCTTTGCATCCGGATCGATTTTCATATTGTAACGTTCGGATAATTCTAAAACCTTTTCTCTGGCAGTCTTTTTGTCCACTGTCAGACCCTTTGTAGGTTCTACGCCCAAAATAATATTATCGGTTACTGTAAATGGCTGAATCAGCATGAAGTGCTGATGAACCATACCGATACCCATGTCAATGGCATCTTTCGGGCTTTGGAAAGATACTTCCTTTCCATTTAATTCAATTTTTCCGCTTGTTGGCTTGTACAATCCGCAAAGTACGTTCATCAGTGTACTTTTACCGGCACCATTCTCTCCTAAGATTGCGTGTACTTCGCCTTTGTGTACGGTCAGGTTAATGTGATCATTCGCAGTAAAATCGCCGAATTTTTTCACGATGTCTTTCATGGCGATTACAACTGTGCTTTCGTCCATATGACTCACTCTTCCCATTTTCCGTCCCTCCTTCGTTAAATGATTACTATATCTCTAAATCCATAAGTCTTTAGAATGTCGGCAAGTTCTTCAAGATAGCTCTGTGCCGGCACCTGATAATGTGCGTATTCTTCCCTAACCCCCATAGGTCTATAAGCGATTAATTTGATTCGAAATTCCTGAATCTCAAGGTAAGGTGCTAAAAATTCTCCCATCTGTGTGATACTTTGCTTCGTATCATACAAATCCGGAACAATGACTGCCCTCACTTCATATAATTTCTTATTTTCCGCAAGATAAACCGCATTTTTTAATACAATTTCATTTTTTTCATCGGTAATCCTTACGTGATCTTCATTTTTAAATGCCTTGATGTCCAGCATCACACCATCTGTCACTTCTAAAAGTGACGGATACTTCCAAAATGGAATAGTTCCATTGCTGTCAATCATGGTATTTAGACCATCTTCCTTGGCAAGCTGAAAAAGCGCTTCCAAAAAGTCCGGTCTTAGCATACATTCCCCCCCGGACACTGTCAATCCGCGAATAAATGGAATTTGTTTTTTTACTTTCTGATACACTTCCTCCGGTGTCATGACTATCGTCCTTGGAGAACTGCCATTTGGGCAGACATGAATGCATGTATCGCATTGGACACATTTTTCCGGATGGTAAATGATTCTTCCATCAGCAGATTTTTCCAGTGCATTTTCCGAGCACTGTTTGACGCAGAGTCCGCAGCCTCCGCATAAAGCTCTGGTTTCCGGATTGTGACAGTATCTGCAGTTAATATTGCATCCCTGCAAAAATACTGCGGTGCGGTTTCCCGGTCCGTCCACACTGCTAAATGGAATGATCTTATTGACAACCGCCTGCATTATCTTACCTTTCTGTCAGGAATGTGCCCATTCTCAAAGGCACCTTTTGCCAGCATGGTTGTATCCTGTAACACAGCATTTCCAGCTTTTAATTTTTCAATTTCGGAACGTTTTGCAAGGTATCCTGTCACACGAACAACATCACTGTCACTGGAATAGAAAGATAAGTATCTTAAATCCTTTGCAAAGGAACCTTTCACAATATCAAGCACATATTCCGGATTGCGGTGTACTGTCAGGTCAATTGGGAAAATATCCCCTGTTCCTGATGGGAAATATTTGTGGAAACGGCTAAGTACCAGTAAGTGGTCAATCAATTCTTCCGGTTCTTCTCCAATTGGAATACGTGTACCAGGTGTTACCCCGATGTCTTCCGCAATACCTACCTGCGCATGAAGCAGGAAGTTATTATCAGTTACTTCACAATATAAATTTTTGTGATTCCTATTAAATTCATCAATGATGTCCATGATTTCCACACCAAGGTCATTGGCATATGCATCGTGTCCAAATCTTCCTGTTTTTCCTTCTTTTTCCAAAAGAATGTTTACCGCATCCGCAAGACCCACCAGACCATACATCGCTGTAAATTTCTCTCTGTGGATGAAGCCTTCTTTTGCAAGGAAGCTGCATTCAAAGAAACCGCTTTCTTCTACTTCAAAACGGATTCTCTCATCCATGTATCTTGCCATAATATCCATCACATATGGCAGCTGATTTTCTTTAAAATCTTTGATATTTTCTGCACGCTTTGCGATGTTACCAAGAATCAGACGGGACAATGTATAGGAACCTCCGCCTACGCGAAGACCGTTATAACAGCTTGCAATTACATACTCTTCTGTCAATTCACTCTTGAACATTTTGTGGTTTGCAAAGCTAGGTTTTGCACTGTGAAGTGCACAGTCTACCGCGGCAAGGGCAAACTTATCATCAGTCAGACCTTCCTCATATTTCATGGTCAGGTTTGGAACTGCCTGTTCTAATTCTTTTTCAGCTTCCAAAAGCATATATCCGGCTTTTGTCGCCTTTGGTCCGATATCTGCATGAGAGAAAGAATCAAGGATTGTTCTGTCGATGTGAATCAGGAACATTTTAATCAACTTCTTTGCCTGTTCTTCCGATACTGTATCGATAAACGGATCAAGCAGCTCGTCAAGCTGTCCTAAATATACCGGGAAGTTTGTGATACTCGGCACATGTTTATAGAAGATTAAAAGGCTGTTGATTGCTTCGTAAAGGTCTGTTGGAGGTGGAAGCTGTAAAAATTTGCTTCCCTCTTTCATGAATTTCGCATAATCCGGGATAATGTATCGTGGACGCATTGGTGCATGACCTTCGTTTAAATCACAGATACATTTGCGGTCAATTGGAACATTCAAAAGCTCATCAAGTCCTTCCGGAAGATTTAATACTTCCAGCAGAGAATCTGCCAGGCCGGAAGTCGCGCATACTTTCTGTTCATGAGTCATTGTTGGGTTTTTGATTGTCTCAAGGATAGCCTCTCTCGTTTTATTCACGCGTTCCATAGAAATGTCTCTCATAATTTTCCCTCCTTTATAAAATTTCCGCCGCCCCGCAAACGGGGCAGCGGTCATCTTTTACTTTTTGTTACATTATTCTTAATAACAGATTAGTCTAATGTGTAAACATCGCCGTAAGCAGCGTCAAATTCTTCTGCTGTTGCAGGAACTGTGATTTCGCCAGCTTCAAGTTTAGCTTTTACATCTTCTACAGCTGTAATAACTTCTTCTGTTAATAAATCCTGTGTAGGAGCAATATCAACACCACCATTGTGGATATCGAATGTAGATAAACCACCAGCGTATGTGCCGTTTACTAATGCTTCAACTGTTGTATATACAGCATTGTCAACACGTTTCATAGCAGATGTGATAACTGTTTCTGGAGCAAGGTAGCTCTGGTCAGAGTCAACACCGATAGCCATGATACCTTTTGCCTGAGCTTCAGAGATAACACCTGTACCTGTTGCGCCTGCAGCATGGAATACGACGTCAGCGCCGTTTGTTACGAAGTTTGTTGTAAGGGATGAACCTGTAGCCGGATCACCGAAGTTGTTAGCATTTGCCATCTGAAGTGTGATGTCTGGGTTTGCATCAAGTGCACCTGCAAAGTATCCGTAACCGAATGGATGCATTGCATCACCAGCCATACCAAGTACGAAACCGATGTTGTCTTTTTCTGTCATCAGACCAGCAACGTAACCAACAAGGTAAGTAGCCTGTTCAACTTTGAATGTTAAGCAAGCAACGTTGTCAAGATCTGCACATGTTGAATCATCGACGATAGCAAATTTTACATCTGGGTTTGCTTCAGCTGCTGCTCTTGTTGCATCTGCTAATAAGAAACCAACGCTGATGATCAGGTCAAATTCTTCGTCAATAAATGTTTCAATGTTTGGAGCGTAGTCAGCATCTGTTGCAGATGATAAATACTGAACTTCTACACCAAAGTCTTCTGCTGCTCTCTGTAATCCTTCCCAAGCTGACTGGTTGAAGGACTGGTCTTCTACACCACCTAAGTCAGTTACAAGACCTACTTTAAGGTCTGCAGCTGCTGGAGCTGCTTCTTCAGTTGCTTCTTCTGTAGCTGGAGCTTCTGCTGCTGGTTCTTCATTGCCGCCACATGCTACTAAAGAAAGTACCATTGTTGCAGCCATAAGAACTGCTAAAAGTTTCTTTTTCATTTTTGTTCTCCTTTGAAAAAATTTTAGAGATTCTGTGTTTTTTCACATGTCTCTAGTCCATTTTATTATAACAGTTTCAGAATACCCAGTCAACGCGAACGCAAGAAAAGCCTCCGAAAATTCGGGGGCTTTTTCATACTAATTTTTTCCAAATCGAATGGTAACCTTAAATAAATCCCCATCCACACTGATATCGAACTGCCCATTCTGCAGTTCTGTAAAGCTCCTTGCGATTGCCAGACCAAGACCGCTTCCTTCAGAATTTCTAGCGCTGTCACCTCTGACAAAACGCTCCGTCAGATGGTCCGCATCGAAATGCAGTTCCTGCGCAGACATATTTTTAAATGTGATCACAACTTCTGATTCCTTATTTAAAATGTCCACATATACTCTGGTAAACGGCATCGCATATTTAATGGCATTATTTAGCAGATTTTCAAAAATACGGTAGGTTCTCTGTCCATCCAGGCTTAAAACCACTTTTTCTTCCGGCAGATTCCAGCGAAAATCCAGATTGCTCTGTTCGATTTTATCAGACATTTCCACACGTACTTCCTTCATCAGCTTCACAATGTCTACGTCCATGAAATTCATATTCACATTACCGGAATTTGCTTTGCTGACTTCAAACAAGTCTTCGATGAGCACTTTTAATCTCTGGGATTTCAAATCCAGTGTTTCAATATAGGATTTGCGTTCTTCTTCTGTAATATCCGGATTTTTCAGCAGATCCACGTAAGTAACGATTGCGGTCAAAGGAGTCTTCAAATCGTGAGACACATTGGTAATGAGTTCACTCTTCATGCTCTGACTCTTGGCTTCCTCTGCCACTGCTTTGGCAAATCCCTGCTGAACGCCTTCCAGTTCCTCTCCAAGAGGTGCAAAGATTCCTAAATCTTCTTCCAGAGTAATGTGAAGGTCACCTTCTGCCATCTGCCCTGTGGCATTTAAAATGCTCTGGTACTGTTTCTGCAGTCTGCTTCCATATTTTTTCAATAAAACATAAAGCACAACCGAATAAATGACTGCTCCTAAACTTCCAGCGAACCAGATACAGCATAAAAGCGCCACGATACATCCGTTTGCCAGCACAATCTTCAAAATGCTTTTCTTTAAGTTCTCATGAATGTCAATGTCTGTCACATAATGGTATAATTTCCTGCACTGTTTTCCAATCCAGCGTATAAAAATGATTCCAAGGAATCTGTTCTTGATATAGTACATCGGTCCGCAGAAGAACTGTCGAAGCTGCGCTGCACAGATATATTCCATAAAGAAGGCAAGCGCCCAGCCAAGGAAGTTCACTGCAAGTAGAATATAATAACACTGACTGACACTAAATTCATATCCCAGTAATGCAATTTCGTTTCCCTGTGCCACAATAAACGTTTCCAGTTCTGTCACTGTGGTAACACTCATCAAAAGACACATGCCATAAGCCAGCGCAATTCCAGCCATCGCCACACACAGCGCAATTTCTGTCGGTATACTAAACAGTTTTTCCCATCCGGTTTCCAGCTTTTTGAAAAATGGCAGAATCATTGCTGCAAGGAATACGAAAATTGCCAGTGCCAGTACAATCCAGTAAGCACCTGTTGCAAAGTAGATTTCATCCGACGCATAATATGGTTCCACTGTGTAGTACAGATTCACAGGTTGCTCATCATAAGTTTCGTCTCTTACAAAGCGTTCATTCCCTTCATAAATCAGATAGATTGCCTGAAAGTTCTTTGGGCAAATCTGCATGGCCAGTTCCAGACTTTCCGCATCATCCTGCAAATAATTCTTCACATAATAAGTTGCATTGTTTTCGTACTGGCCTATTGACTGCTTTGCACGCTGATAGACCGATGTATCGTATACAACATTTTCATCCACACGAAGTTTAATATCCGAAAGCTTTCCAAAGTCATCATATGCAATCAGCAGATATCCTAAAAAACCTTCAGCTTTCTGCTGTGTATGCATAGGTTCTGTAAAAGTACCGTTATCTAAAAGGCTTTCGATATCTGTCTCTGAAACTTTCAGACTATCGCTTGTTGCCGCAAATGGCTCGGTTCCATATTCCATATAAAATGGCGTTGTTTCTGCCATTTCATAATAGTCATTAATCCAGCCATATTCTTCTAAAACATCCGTAAAGACCGCTTGACCTGTTGCCTCCTGCAAAAGCATGGCATACTGATAGTAGCTTGCTTCTATGGCATAATTCACAAAATTATCCTGAAGGTAGAAGGTTTCCTGTACAGAGGCTTCTGGCATCGGCTCTGCCGGTGCAGTCTCTTCCAGTGGAGTTTCTGAACCGATTTGTGGCAAATCAAACACCAGCTCCACCTCTTCCGGAACCTCCAGGGAAGCTTCATACTCTGCCTTACGCTCTTCCCACTCACTGAGCCACTGTTCCTTTTTATCCAACATAGCTCTTTCCATCTGCGGATAAAGGCAGGTCAGCACCAGTGCCGGAATCAACACAATCAGCGCAATGATTAAATTCTTTAGTTTATGAGATTTTTTCAATTTTGTATCCAACGCCCCACACCACCTTTAAATATTTTGGTTCTTTCGGGTTGTATTCAATCTTTTCCCGAATCTTTCTTACATGAACCATGACAGTGTCCGTATTAATCGCACGCTCATTCCAGACTCTTTCATAAATCTCCTCGGCTGAAAATACGCGTCCCGGGCTTCGCATCAGAAGCGCTAAGATCTTAAATTCCATCGGAGTCATTTTCACCGGTTCCCCATCCACCAACACCTCTTTGGTATCTTCATTTAGTTCAATACCTCCGATGCGGTATACATTTTCCGGCTCTTCATTTCCCTGCCCGGCAATTTCTAAGAAACGCTTATAGCGGCGCAAGTGGGAATTGACTCTTGCAAGCAGCTCCAGCGGCTGAAATGGTTTGGTCACATAATCATCCGCTCCCATGTTCAGCCCCATGATCTTATCTACTTCCTCAGATTTTGCAGAAAGCATAATGACCGGGAAATCATATTCTTTTCGAAGGCGCATCACCATATGGATTCCGTCCATCTTTGGCATCATGACGTCGATAATTGCCAGATGTACTTCTTTCTCCTTTAATATTTCCAGTCCTTCGATACCATCAGCCGCCTTGGACACCTCATAACCCTGACTTTTTAAGTAAATCTCAATCCCGTCACGGATCTGCTCATCGTCCTCCACGACCAATACATGATATGTTTCCTTCATAAGTCTCTCCTCCTGCTCATTGGTTTCATGTATGAGTATATCATAAATGGGAAATCAAAAAAGAATCTTCAGAAAATTCTAAACATTTTCTAAAGATTCTTATGTTTTGTATTCAATTCAGAATAAATAGAATGAAGCAAAAATGTATCCTGCACTCAGAAAGGGACCTAGTGCAAACTGCATATTTCTGCCTCCCTTTTTTATGCAAATCAGCCAAACACAGTATACACCTGCCAGAAATATCGCAAGCACTGTCCCTTTCAGCATCAATTCAAATCCCAAGAATGCACCGCAGGCAAAAACAAGTTTGATGTCTCCGCCGCCAAAGCTTCCAGGAACAAAAAGTGCCAGACACAGCATCGGAATACTCACCGCAAACATTCCGAACATTCTGGAAAATACTGTAATTTCAGGCATTGTCAATGTTGCCACTATTGCCAAAAACAAAATCCATACAATATAATGATTTCTGATTTTTCTTGTTCTAAAATCTTCAATAGCAAGGCTTGCAAGCGCAGCATCGTATAGGAGCAGCATAACCGCCCTTGCCATTTACCCCGCATATGGAAGAGTCACAAAGCAGTCATCCTCTTTCATATCATTGATGAAAACACCGTGGTAATCTTCTGTTCCGCGTTTCACATTTAACACACCCGTCTGTCCGGTTTCCTGAATCGTAAATCTCACATAGGTTTCTCCATCGGTTGCATTCAGGATAATGTGACTTCCCGCTGGAAGAGTTCCTTCTGCCTCCTCCAGTACAATCGGAAGCTCCGTGGTCGTAATCAGCACAAATTCATTTCTCTGAAGAATGTATTCTGTATCTTCCGTTACAAATTTTCCATTTTCATCAAAATGATAATTCTTTACGCCGCCGTAGGTTCCCAAAAGGAACACCCACGATTCCATCCTGATTTCATGTGGATTGATATTCTGGGAATCAATTGCCGCGCCAACCGAATCCACTTTTTCAAGCACACCGTTCGTCAGACGATAAATGTGAGTCACATAGTCATCTGATGCCATATCCATTTCCAGCAGACAGTAGACTTCTTCACCCGTTCTCACAATATAGGCATCTTCTAAAACCACAAAAGATTCTAACGGGAGCTCATTCTGACCAAGCCACAGTGACTGGTACATTTCTTCATCCTGCAATTCACTGACAAGCATCATTGGTACTTCTTCTGCTATTCCAGGCAGTGTTAAAAAGATTTCCTGATTTTGTTCAAACAAAGCAACGCCACTTAAGGTTCCCGGAAAATATTCTCCTTTTATGTATGGTGCAAATTCAGCATATGGCAAATGAATTTCCGGTGTCCCGATTGTATATGGTCCTACCGCACACTCCTGTAGTACGATGACAATGCTGGATGCATCCATATACCATTGTGGTTCTGTTTCATCATTCCACAATTCATTCAGTGTCGTTGTATAATCATCAAAAAGCTCTTCACCGTAGCTTTCTCTTAATTCGTAGATAATTCTTTCTTTCGCCTCATCTACAAAGAACTTATAATCATAGAAAATATCTGCAAGCTTTAAATGTTTCCCTGTCTTAGCATCGTAATTGATTCCGTCGCGATAGAACATGCCTTGCGCACCGCTGGTATGCTGATAGGTATCATCCAAAAGA
This sequence comes from uncultured Lachnoclostridium sp., assembly GCA_964650775.1. Lineage (GTDB taxonomy): Bacteria > Bacillota > Clostridia > Lachnospirales > Lachnospiraceae > HGM12587. The sequence continues at coordinate 14,546 of CAZYUZ010000009.1, forward strand.
CTTACAATGGCGCTGTCAGCTCTCGCTACACTCACGCTCTGGTAAAGACTGTATCCTTCAAATTCTTTTCCTTCTTCTACTTCAGCACTCGCCGTTTCTTCAAAAGAAGCATAGAGGCTTCGCAGACCCTCACTTCGCTCCATGGACCAGTTTTCAATATTTCTTTTTAATTTTGCGTATTCATCGCCTTCTACAGTAACATCACAGTACTGCAGATAAAGGTAAGCTTCTTCTCCATCTGCAAAATAATAGGTTTTGTTCTTTGTATCAATGTTGATCGTTAACGGAATCACCTCCGCTACAGGTTCCTCTACAATCTCTTCCGGCACTTCCTCTACCGTAATCTCCGGAAGTTCTTCTACCACAGGCGCTTCAGGCTCCTTTGCACATCCTACCAAGAGAAACATGGCTGCAAGCCCTAAAGCCATCAATCTTTTCATTCTTTTTTTCATAATCTATCCTCATTAAACCATCAATTTTATTTATCGTTCTCAATCATAACACGTTTTTGCAGAAAAAATGTGAAATAATTCGTCGGAAATTCTTAATATTTCTTTAAAATATTTCTTTTTTGTAATGGTGTTGATATGTTGCAGGAAGTTCAACATTGAAAAATTGAAAGAGAAGGCTCGTTTTATGCCTTCTCTTCCATGTGCGCAGAAATATATGCACTCACCTTATTCTTTTCAACGCCCAAAACATACGCAAGTTCTTCGTACAGTTTTTCCTCCGCCTGGCGGAAATATTTCTCATCTACAACTGTCACCTTTTTGCCACTCTCTATGCGCTGCTGCTTCCTGATATATAATGTTTTGATAATCTTCACCAGTTCTTCACAGTTACAAGTCTGTAACGCTTCTTTAAACTGCACCTCTCTGGCTTTTTCATTAATAATCCAGACCGTTTCGATCTGCGGAATGTGTTCAATCAGCTCATTGGCAGCTTCTTTGGTAATCACCGGACGCATTACAATTCTGCGGTTTTCTACCGGAGCATACACTGCTGAATCTTTGTGATAAACAGGTCTTAAGGTGTAGTACAATTTTTCCTGATCTGCCATCGGCATTTTTAAGGTACCGATTTCTGTAATTTCGCATACGCCGTGATGTCCGTAGACTACAACGTCATTTACCTGAAACAATTCTTATCACTTCCTTATCTGATACTAACTGATATCCATACAATTTTTCCATATATATTATAACATCAAAAAAATTTTCATGTAAGCGTTTTTTCCTTATTTTACGGGATTTTTTCGGCTTTCCTCTTCTTTTCGCACGGACAAAAGAAACTTTTCAGTTTACTATTTTCCGGAAATATATTATACTTTTAAAAACACCCTTTTACAAAAGAGGAGGTCTCTATGGAATTTTCATTTGGTGAACAGATTAAGATTATTTTAAATAGAAAAAACATGACGATACAGGATCTTGCAAACCTTTACGAGTCAAAGACCGGCGTTAAAATGACCCGACAGAATTTAAGCCAGCGACTGAAAAGAGATAATTTCCCTGAGCAGGATATGCATGTTTTGGCTGGGCTTCTTGGCTTTCAGGTTTCCATCCAGTTAAACCCAATAGGTGTTACACCATCCGCTCCAGCTGTTCCAGTGATACCGTCTGTACCAGTACAGACTCCACAAAATATCACAACAGCCGATGGAAGCAGTGTACAGATTCCTAAATTTTTACGCAAAACTCCGGTACAAGGTGATGTCAATCCATTGACAGGAGAAGAATATCTGACCAACACCGTTCGAAGACATCCAACGCTTCCAAACTATCTGCAGGTGTATGATCAGTCCACTCATGAATGGAGTGATGTGAATGAAGACTACTTCTGGGAATTTCAGGCAAGCAAAAAACAAATTTTAGGCGCTGATTATCAGGAACCAATTGTAATATAATTAGGAAAAGCCTCCCAAATCCGGGAGGCTTTTCCTATTCATGACCTTTTATTTTCTTAAAATGTTCTCTGATATTTTTTTCATATCCATTTTCTGATGGAATGTAAAACTTCGCATCTTTTATCTCATCCGGAAGATACTGTTGCTCTACATAATGATTTGGATAATCATGAGCATATTTATATCCAATCCCATGTCCGAGATTTTCATGTCCTCTATAATGGGCATCCTGCAAATGTACCGGCACAGTGGTCTTTTTACTCTTCACACTCTCCATTGCCGCAAAAATGGCATTGACAGCAGAATTACTTTTTGGTGCACACGCTACATACGATGCTGCCTGGGATAAGATAATCTGGGATTCCGGCATACCGATACGTTCCACTGCCTGAGCCGCACTCACCGCTACGGTAAGCGCCATCGGATCGGCATTTCCCACATCTTCCGATGCACAGATCATGATTCTTCTTGCGATAAACTTCACATCTTCCCCTGCATAAAGCATTTTTGCAAGGTAATAAACTGCCGCATCGGGATCAGACCCGCGCATGCTCTTGATAAATGCAGAAATCGTATCATAGTGATTATCGCCTGTCTTATCGTAACGCACCACTCGCTTCTGGATGCACTCTGACGCAACATCCAGTGTAATATGGATTTTTCCGTCTTCGCTTCGCTTTGTCGTTAAGATACCAAGCTCAATGGCATTTAATGCATTTCTTGCATCTCCGCCGGAAATATCTGCCAGAAAATCCAGCGCATCTTCATCAATTTCGGCATCAAAAGAACCCATCCCTTTATTTTTGTCATACACCGCACGTTTCAGAAGAATTTTAATATCTTCTTTATCCAGCGGACGCAGTTCAAAAATCAGCGATCTGGAAATCAACGCTCCATTTACTTCAAAATAAGGATTCTCTGTCGTCGCACCAATGAGAATCAGCGTTCCATCCTCTACAAACGGCAGAAGATAATCCTGTTGTCCCTTATTGAAACGATGAATTTCGTCTACAAAGAGAATGGTCTTTTTGCCATACATTCCAAGACGTTCTTTGGCACCACGGACGATTTCTTCCATGTCTTTTTTTCCGGCAACCGTCGCATTCAGCTGTGTAAACTCAGCGCTTGTCGTATTTGCAATGACTTTTGCAAGCGTTGTCTTTCCTGTACCCGGAGGACCATAAAAAATAACGCTGCCCAGTTTATCCGCCTTGATCGCACGATAGAGCAGCTTATCTTTTCCAATAATATGTTGTTGTCCCACAACTTCTTCGAGAGAAGTCGGACGAAGGCGGGACGCAAGCGGCGATTCCCCCTCCATCTTTTGCTCTCTCATATAGTCAAATAAATCCATGTTATTCCTCTGTCGCTTCTGCCGTTGCTTCTACATCTTCGATTTTGTCAGCTTCCGCATCAACCGCCGCAGCTTTTGCCGCTTCCACATCTTCTTTCGTGACATCTCCCTGATAAGCAGAACGATAAACATTTTTCTGCTTGCTTCCGATAAAGTAAAGTACCAGACCAATGTAAATCATCATATTGCCTTCTTCAGTAAAGTTCAGTACAAAAAACAACAGACCCGCCATGGATGCTACGTCCCACAACATATATTTTTTATATGCTTCCTTGCGGAATTCATCCATATTTAAAAACACTTCTGTTAAATATGGTTCTACAAAGTCGTTTAATACCACATAGGCGACCACAACAAAAATGGCAAGACCATTAAAAAGTGTCATATTTGTATTTTTTGTCACGATTCCATAAATCAAATAAATGAACAGCAGCGCTGCAAATACAATCTCCACCGCTGTGATTTTTTTTCTAATCTGTGATTTCTTTTCTTCTGTCATGTTATCCTCCATCCGGCTTATTCTTAAAGTGCTCTTGCACCATCGCCTACCTCTACGTTGTAGAAGTCTGCGTAATATCCGGTTCTTTCCGTATAATTCTTACCAACTTCGATGGTGAACATTTCAATTGCTTCTCTCTTCAGCAGTGTAATTGTACATCCTCCAAAACCGCCGCCGGTCATTCGAGACCCCATGACGCCTGGAATCTTCAAAGCTTCTTCTACAAGAACATCCAATTCTTTACCAGTCACTTCATAGTTATCTCTAAGAGACTGATGAGATTCAATCATCAAGCGACCAAATTTTTCCGCATCTGCTTCTATCAGCGCATCAATCGCATCAATCGTACGCTGATTTTCATAAACCGCATGAGCAGCACGTCTGACAAGTACCGGCTCAACGATCATTTCTTTCACCTGCTCATAGCATTCCGGTGTCAGTTCCCCCAACGACTGAATCGCCACAACACTTTGCAGCTGCGCCAACGCTCTTTCACATTCATGACGGCGTTCATTATATTTGGCATCAAATGCACCACGTTTTTTATGACTATTTGTAATCACCAGCGCATATTCTGACATATCCATTGGCGCATATTGATAGCGCAGATCACTTGTATCAAGAAAGATTGCATGATTTTTTTTGCCCATGGCGCTTGCAAACTGATCCATGATTCCACAATTGATCCCGTGGAATTCATTTTCTGCATATTGACCAAAAAGCGCAATATCTGTATTGGTAATGTCATCAAAACCAAACATTTCACGAATCATCAGTCCCAGTGCCACTCCAATGGACGCACTGGTTCCAAGCCCTGCACCGCTTGGAATATCTCCATAAAGCAACAGGTCAAATCCATAATGAATCTTGTAGCCTTTTCTCTGATAAGTCCACAAAATCCCAATTGGATAATTTGTCCATCCATTGCTCTGACGGTATTTCAAATCTCCGATTGAACCTTCTGATACACCGTTTGCTTCATAATTCATTGAATAAAACCGTAATTTTTTATCATCTCTTTTTCTGGCAACAACATAAGTACCAATGCTCAATGCACATGGCAGAACATGCCCGCCATTATAATCTGTATGTTCACCAATCAGATTTACTCTGCCTGGGGCAAAATATACACGGGCATCTTCTCTTGTTCCGTAGATTTCTTCAAACTTCTTCAGTAACTTTTCCTTCATATACAGTATTCCATCCAATCCTGTAATTTCATTTATCTAAAAGTGTATTATCCTAATATCATAAAGTATGCCAGTACGATGATACCAAGCACAATTCGGTAGTAACCGAAAACTTTAAAGTCATGTTTTTTCACATATCCCATCAGGAATTTAATCGACAGCATTGATACCACAAATGCAGTTACCATACCTACCAGAAGGATAACAATTTCAGCCCCTGTCAGTGCAAAACCGAATTTCAGCATTTTCAGTAAGCTTGCGCCAAACATGACCGGAATCGCCATAAAGAAGCTGAATTCTGAGCCAATGTAACGGGAACAGCCTAAAATCAATGCTCCTAAAATGGTAGCACCTGAGCGGGAAGTTCCCGGAATCAGGGAAAGCACCTGAAACATACCAATCAGAAATGCTGTCTTAAATGATACATCTTCAATTTTTCGAATCCGTGGCTTTCTTCTTTTATTCCAATTTTCCACGACAATGAACAAAATACCGTAAATGATCAGCATGATCGACACAGTCTGGTAATTGTGGAACATTTCATCCAGCACATCATCAAACAAAAGTCCTAAGACTGCTGCCGGAAGAACTCCAACGATTACCTTAAACCACATCATCCAGGTATCTTTTTTGATCCATCCTTTTTCTTTTGTGGTAAAAGGCCAAAGTTTCGGGAAGAATAATACGATAACCGCAAAAATTGCGCCAAGCTGAATGACTACATTGAACATTTCCATAAATTCTTCTGTCATCTTCAACTGCACAAATTCTTCCAATAGGATCATATGACCGGTGCTGCTCACCGGAAGCCATTCTGTAATGCCTTCCACAATACCGATCAGTATTGTTTTTAAAATTTCAATCAACATCTATAAGCTCCTTCATACTTTTACTTCAATATATGTGCTGCGCTTGAAGTTTTACTCCTCAAATGTTTTACGCACTAATTCATCATACTCCTGCCATGCAAAGGTTGCTGACAGTTCTGATAACGCATCCGCTACCTGACGGTACATCCAGCCATGTTTTTCTTTGCGTTTTTCATTAAAACGCTCCCAAAGCTGGTCTCCTACCGTATTCTGATCTCTGTGAATCGCACGAATATTGGAAAGCTTGTCTGCCAACGCCAAGATCTTCGCTTCTCTGTCTGCTTCATTGTTCAGAAAATTCAAGGTTTCCATTTTTCGAATCATCCATGTTTCCTGTGGCGGCAGATCTTTTCTCTTATCTTCGCTTTCTGCCTCTACAAGTCTGGCAATATGGTCATTGAAGAAAAATCGGATTTCTTCTACTGTAGCATCCGTATCTTCTACCACATCATGCAATACTGCCGCTGCGATCATATCCGGATCATCTGTCATCGTCGACACAATGGCAGCCGCTTCAATTGGATGCACAATATATGGAATATTAGTCCCCTTACGATAGGTGCCCGAATGAGCTCGGGTCGCAAATATAATGGCACGATCCATCAACGAGATCGTCTCATCCAGTAACACTTCAAAATCCTTTCGACCAAGTGCTTTTGTTGGCATATATCCTCCTAAAATTTCATGCATAACAATAAAAACCCAAGGATATTATATCAAAAAGGCTGCCCTATGGACAGCCTTTTTTCTTTTATTTTTACATCTTATACGACACCCTGTGCCATCATAGCCGCTACTACTTTTTCAAAACCTGCAATGTTTGCACCTGCTACGAAGTTTCCTTCCATTCCGTAACGAGCTGCTGCGCCAGATACTTTTGCGTAGATATCTTTCATGATACCCTGAAGTTTTTCATCAACTTCTTCAGCGCTCCAGCTAAGTCTCATGCTGTTCTGAGTCATTTCAAGTGCGGATGTAGCTACACCACCTGCGTTTGCAGCTTTGCCTGGCATAAATAACATACCATTTTCAAGAGCGAAATCTGTAGCTTCTCTTGTTGTAGGCATATTTGCACCTTCACAAACAATTTTACATCCGTTTGCTTTCAGTGTCTTAATACCATCTAAATCTAATTCGTTCTGAGTTGCACATGGAAGGTAGATATCACAAGGAATGTTCCAGATACCTTTTCCTTCTGTAAATGTAGCGCCCTCAACTACGTCTGCATATTCTTTGATACGTGCACGACGAACTTCTTTGATATCTT
>CAZYUZ010000010.1:0-21449 GCA_964650775.1 uncultured Lachnoclostridium sp.
CCCCCGTTAGTGGTTAATGAAAGTACTAAGAAATCATCTAGTTATCAATCCCCGCAATCAGCTTTGGAATTCCTCCCAGCGATGCGGCAGTATCCGTGAAGGAACTGCAGTAGCTTCCAATAATTTTCTTACATGCCGCAAGGCAGAATAAATCTAAAAGTGCATCATACATGCCGTCTAAGGAATCTCTGCGAAGGGTACGGTTTTCATTGGAAACAATTTTTTCGGGGAAAGTTTTGCGGAGCAATGCTTCCTCGTCCTTGTCATCTGTCGCCAAAAAGAATTTTACAGAAGGATTCGCTTTAATCTCACGATTCATCAATTCGATAAAATTCTCAGTCTTGCTGTAAGCAATGGAATTGATCTGGTCGGTTCTTCGGATATGGACGCTGACCATATCATCGGTGAAGTGTTTGGTCACGTCATCGATTCGTTTTTGTAATTCTGCTGTCGGTTTGAATAATTTGAAGTATTCATCCGCAGGATAAAAATGTTCCCATGTGAAAATATAGGCCGGTAATTTGATGGAATCAAAAAAGTCCTGGTTCAAAGTACCGTTGGTTGTATTGTTTTCGATATCCGCGTTGCTTACCCTTGTGCGGGCTGTCAGCTGATACCACAATTTTCTTATATCTTTTAAAGAAGTAAAGTTAATGACCTGAAATTCCTCCACCGGCTGAAATAAAGCCTCAAATGGAGCATTCAGCTCATCAGCGCAGTACCACAGCACCAGAAGCTTCGTTCCTTTGCGTTTTGCAAGTTCCAGAGAAGAATTTATCACACGCATTCTATTGCACAAACCGCCGGAAGGTTGTATTATTACCATAAATATGTCCTCATATTTCTAATGATTTATAAGGACAGTATAACACAGGAGGGTGTCCTATGAAACCTGAAAAAATGAAAAATTTATTCTTAAGCCAATCTTACGAGGATGCGTGGACTGACTATGAGAAATCCTTAAAGAAAAGATACTTCATTCATTGGGATTACGTAATCTTAACTGCTTCCAATGAAGACCAGGCGAAGGCCTTTGAAGACCAGATAAATTTCCGTTTAGCGCATGGTCTGCTGCCAAAACAGACGACTTATGCGGTATTGCCAGACCCGGATGGAAAGCGTGTGGGTTCCGGCGGTGCAACCTTTAATGTGATGAAATATATCAGAGAGCAGTCAAACTGTGCAGACTGCTTTAAAGACAAGAGAATTTTAGTCATTCATTCCGGTGGGGATTCCAAGCGAGTTCCACAGTATTCAGCATGCGGAAAATTATTTTCTCCGGTGCCAAGAGAGCTGCCTGATGGAAGACGTTCCACTTTATTTGATGAATTTATCATCGGTATGTCCGGTATGCCATCCAGATTTAAAGAAGGGATGCTTATTTTATCCGGTGATGTACTGTTATTATATAATCCACTGCAGATTGACTTCCAGTTTAACGGTGCTGCTGCGATTTCGATTAAAGAGCATGTGGAAACAGGAAAGAATCACGGTGTCTTTTTAGGCGATGAAAGCGGTTATGTACGCCAGTTCCTGCACAAAATGTCAGTAGAGAAGCTGACAGAAGTAGGTGCAGTGAATGCTCAGGGCAATGTAGATATCGATACAGGGGCAATCATGCTTGACCATAACCTGTTAAATGCACTCTTTGGTCTGATCAGTACAGAAGGAGAACTGGATAAAGAAAAATTTGACAAGTTCGTTAATGAAAAGGCAAGAATCAGTTTCTACGGAGACTTTTTATACCCACTGGCATCTGAATCTACTTTGGAACAGTACTTAAAGGAAAAACCGGAAGGTTCTTTCTGTGAAGAACTGGAAGACTGCCGTAAAATTTTATGGGAAACATTAAGTCCATTCAGTTTGAAACTAATGTGCTTATCACCAGCTCAATTCATTCATTTTGGAACGACAAGAGAGCTTCTTCACCTTGTAACAGAAGGAATCGAAGATTATGAATTCTTAAACTGGAAGAGCCAGGTGTTTGGTGTAGAAGGAAACGGTGGGGACTGTGCTTACAGTAACAGTTACATTCAGGAAGGTGCTAAGGTGAGCGCCAAATCCTATATCGAAGACAGTTATTTATATGGTGAAACTCACATTGCAAAGCAGTGTGTCATCTCCGGTGTGACTTTAAAAGATAAAAATGTGCCAGCGGGTGTGACACTTCATGGTCTGAAGCTCCGTAACGGCAAATTTGTTGTGCGTGCATACGGCACACTGGACAATCCGAAAGGCTATCTGGCAGATAATGCCCCATTCCTTGACACTTCCATGAAGGAAATACCGAAGCTTTTAGGTCTTTCCGAAGAAGAAATCTGGGGAAATGAAGAGCCATACCTCTGGTTTGCAAAACTCTACCCGGTCTGCGACTCCATCGAAGAAGCAGTGACCGAAGCGTTGAAATTGGTTGAGGTGCTGGCAGGAAGAGAAAAGGTATCTGAAAGCTACAAGATGAGCGAGCGCATGAGCTTATATGAAAGCTTTAACGATGCGGATACCACACAGATGCTTGCATGGCAGGAAAATCTGGAAAAGAAAATCAGAATTTCCAGATTCTTAAAAGCCATTGACGAAAGAAAAGAAGTGGCAGAAGCAGCTTTGGCATTTGGAAGCAAGGGTGTGACAGAGAAACACTTAAATGAACTTCTGGAAATCTCAAAAGAAGCAGACTTTGGCAGAAAAATGCGTATCTATTACTATCTCTCCAGAATGACCGAAGGGCATATCAGTGAAGATTTGGAAAATGCATGCTTTCAATATATTTGTAAAGAATTATACGATGCAGTGGTATCGGACATTGATTGTGAAGACGTTTACCACATTGCAAATGATGAAGTGACCATTGAATTGCCGGTTCGTGTAAACTTTGGCGGCGGCTGGTCCGATACACCACCATACTGCAATGAACATGGCGGAACGGTATTAAATGCTGCAATCAGTTTAAATGGCACGCTGCCAATTGTTGTGGAAGTAAAACGTATCAGCAAACCAGTGGTAGTACTTGCAAGTACAGACCTTGGTGCGGAAGCAGATTTTACAGATATGAGTGAACTGCAGAACTGCAATGACCCGTTTGATACATTCGCCCTTCATAAAGCGGCACTCATTGCCTGCGGCATCATTCCAAGAGAGGGCGAATATCACTTACAGCAGCTTATTGACAAAGTGGGCGGCGGCTTATATTTATCAACAGCAGTTCGCGGTATTCCAAAGGGCTCAGGACTTGGAACAAGCTCCATGCTTGCGGCAGCCTGTGTGAAAGGAATCTTTGAATTCATCGGAAAAGAAATTAGTGAAAATGAACTGTACTCCCGCGTGCTTTGCATGGAACAGATCATGAGCACCGGCGGCGGCTGGCAGGATCAGGTTGGCGGTCTGACATCAGGAGTGAAACTTGTACACACAATTCCTGGCATTAAGCAGAATATTCAGGTGGATCACATCGTAATCCCGGAAGAAGCAATGCAGGAGTTAAAGGAACGTTTCGCACTGATCTATACAGGACAGAGAAGACTTGCAAGAAACCTGCTTCGTGAAATCGTAGGAAATTATATTGGTTCTAAGAAAAACTCTCTGGATGTGCTTTATGAAATCCAGAAGAGTGCGATTTTGATGAAATTTGAACTGGAAAAAGGAAATATTGATGCATTCGCAAAACTTTTGGATGATCATTGGGAACTTTCCAAGAGACTGGATGGCGGATGTACGAATACCTGCATTGAGCAGATTTTCTTAAGCGTAGAAGATATGCTGGATGCAAAAATGATCTGTGGCGCCGGCGGCGGCGGTTTCTTACAGGTCATCCTGAAAAAAGGTTATACAAAAGATGATTTAAGAGAACGAATTCACAGCGTATTCCAGGAAAGCGGTGTGGCTGTCTGGGATTGTGAATTAATTTAGTAAACGCAAAACATTTTGCAGGAAAGGGTAACTGATTTGAAGGTTGCACAGATTAATACGGTGTGCGGCAACGGCTCTGTTGGCCGCATCACCGTTGATATTTATCATGCCTTAAAGAAATGTGGGCATGAAGGAAAAATTTTTTATGGAAGACGTACTGCACCGGAAACTGCAGAGACGGAGAAAATTGGTACGAATCTGGATATGGGGATTCATGTCTTAAGTACCTTTTTTACAGGAACTCATGGGTTTAACTCCAAAGGTCAGACAAAGAGACTGATTGAGCGACTGAAAGAATATGATCCGGATCTGATTCATCTACACAACATTCATGGTTTCTATCTGGATGTGGAAGAATTGTTTGCATATCTGAAGGAATGTGGAAAGCCGGTGGTATGGACACTGCATGACTGCTGGAGCTTTACCGGACATTGTGCATATTTTGACTTTGTTCAGTGCGACAAGTGGAAAACCTCCTGCGAAAAATGTCCGCAGTATCGAAACAGCTATCCGTATGCGCTTTTTAAGGATGGAAGTTCGGTGAACTTTGCCCGCAAATGCGCAGCCTTTCAGGGTGTGAAAGGACTTACCATCGTGACACCTTCCAAATGGCTTGGAGAGCTTGTGAAGGAATCTTATTTAAAGGAATATCCGGTCAAAGTCATCCCAAACGGCATTGATTTGGAAAAGTTCGTCCCACAGGAATCAGAAAAACGCGATAAGCACCTGATTTTAGGCGTTGCCAATGTGTGGGACAGACGTAAGGGATTGGATTACTTAAAGCAGTTATCCCAGATGCTGGATTCCTCAAAATATGAGGTGGCAGTGGTGGGTGTTTCGAAGAAACAGATTCAGGAGCTTCCGGAAGGAATGATCGGAATTGAGCATACGCAGAATGTGGAAGAACTCATGCAGTTATATTCCCAGGCGAGCGTTTATGTCAATCCGACACTGGAGGACAATTTCCCGACCACGAACCTTGAGGCGCTTGCATGCGGAACTCCGGTGGTGACTTTTGCAACCGGTGGAAGCGTAGAGTCTGTGGATGAGACCTGCGGAAGAATCGTACCGCAGAAGGATGTACAGGCACTCAAAGATGCAGTGACTGAAGCTTGCGAAAATGTAGAACATATGAGAGCAGCATGCAGAGAGCGTGCGCTTCTTTACAATAAATACAACAGATTTGGAGAATATTTGAATCTTTATGAAGAAAGTATCAATCATTACAACGACCTATAATGACAGCGCGGCTTTGCGAAAAACCATTGCCCAGATCAAAGCGCAGGACTATCCGAATATTGAATACATCATTGTGGATGGTGCATCGAAAGACGATACGCTGGATGTCATCCAAGAAGCAAAAGAATTCTTTGGTGATCGCCTGGTCTGGATTTCAGAAAAGGATAAGGGAATCTATGATGCCATCAATAAAGGCTTAAAGCTGGCAACGGGTGATTATATCGGGCTGTGTTTTGACCAGTTCGCAAGCAAGGATGTCATTTCAAAAATGGTTGCTGTGATGGAAAAAGAAGGAACAGACGGTGTTCACGGAGACTTAAACTACATGGACGGTGAGAAGATCGTTCGTAAGTGGAGAAACGGTCAGGGAAGCATCCGCACAGGCTGGATGCCGGGGCACCCGACACTGTATCTGAAAAAGGAAGTTTACGAAAAATATGGTTTGTATAAAACAGATTACCGTATTTCAGCAGATTATGAATTTATGATCCGTATTTTGAAGGATGATCAGGTGAAGCTTTCCTATATCCCTGAGGTTCTGATCAAAATGGCTCACGGAGGAACCAGTACGAACAGCCTTGGCGCTTATCTGGAAGGAATGAAGGAAGGACACCGTGCGCTCCGTGAAAATGGCGTGAAATTTGCATTTATTACAGATTTGTTACGAACATTGCGTGTTTTGAAACAGTTCATGTAGAAAAGTCAGGAAAGATATGGTACAATAAAAGTTATGAAATGTTTATTAATTATTCCTGCCTACAATGAGCAGGACAGTATTGTAAGAGTAATTGAGAATTTAAGAAATAATTTTCCGCAGTATGATTATGTCATCATCAATGATGGCTCTGCTGATTCCACACCGGAAATTTGTCGTGCGAAAGGGTATGAATTAATCGACTTACCGGTAAATTTAGGACTCGCAGGGGCTTTTCAGACAGGCTTAAAATACGCTTATGAGAAAGGCTATGATTATGCCATTCAGTTTGATGCGGACGGACAGCATCTCCCACAGTATATTGCGCCAATGATGGATAAAATGCAGGAAGGCTATGACATTGTCATCGGATCCCGTTTTGTAACGGAGAAAAAGCCGTCCTCTCTTCGCATGCTTGGAAGCAATATGATTTCCCTTGCCATGAGATTGACAACCGGTCACAAAGTCAATGACCCGACATCCGGCATGCGTATGTTTAACAAGAAAATGATTGAAGAGTTTGCCCTGAACATGAACTATGGTCCGGAACCGGATACGGTTTCCTATCTGTTAAAACAGGGAGCAACCATTGCAGAGGTGCAGGTTCAGATGGAAGAGAGAATTGCAGGTACAAGCTATCTGACCCTTGGACGTTCCATGATGTATATGATGCGTATGCTCATTTCCATTTTATTGATTCAGAACTTTAGAAAACGTCAAAAAGTGAAAAAAATCGTAGTGGAGGAGGTCTAGGATGTCGACTGTATTTCAGGTGCTCTTGATTTTCGGAGCGGTTTTAATGACTTATTTTATTTTGAAAAAGATCAGACAGTCCAAGCTGCAGATCGAATACGCAATCTTCTGGATTATCTTTTCCGTGATTTTGCTGGTATTCAGCTTATTCCCATTCCTTGTTGCAATGATGACAAGAGCAATCGGGATGGAACTGCCTGTTAACTTTATATTCCTGTTCTTCATTTTAATCTTAATCCTGAAGGCATTTTTCCAGACCATTGAAACATCTGCGCTGGAAAACAAGGTGCGTAACTTAACACAGCGTCTTGCCATCGAGGAAAAGGATCGTCAGGAAGAACTGAATGAGATGAAAAAGAGAATTGAAGAATTAGAAAAGAAGCTTTCGGAGGAAAAATAGCATGAAAAAAATCATTGTGACAGGCTGTAATGGCCAGTTAGGAAGAGCAATCAACAAACAGTATGCTGGAAGCACAGAATATGAACTTGTAAATACAGATGTGGAAGATTTAGACATCACAGATGTGGATGCGGTACTTGCTCACGTAAGAGAAGTAAAGCCATATGCGATCATTAACTGCGCCGCTTACACAGCAGTAGATAAATGCGAAACAGAAGAAGACTTAGCATTCAGAATCAACGCGATTGGTCCAAGAAACCTTGCAATTGCAGCTGCAGACGTAGATGCAAAACTGATTCATGTTTCCACAGACTATGTATTTGCAGGCGATGCTGCATCTCCATACTTTGAAACAGATACACCTGCACCACAGAGTGCTTATGGACGCACCAAACTTGCCGGTGAAGAATTCGTAAAAATGTTTGCGAAAAAATACTGCATCGTACGTACCGCATGGTTATACGGCGATGGACATAACTTTGTAAAAACAATGCTTCGTCTTGCAGAAACAAGAGATGAAGTTGGTGTTGTAGCTGACCAGCTCGGAAGCCCTACAAGTGCATTAGAGCTTGCCAAGGCAATCGTAAGTCTTGTTCCAACAGACAACTACGGAATCTTCCACGGAACCTGCGAAGGCATGTGCAGCTGGGCAGATTTTGCAGAAAAAATCTTCGAAAAAGCAGGCAAAGCAACAAAGGTAAAACGCCTCACAACAGAAGAATATCCAACACCAACCAAACGTCCTGCATATTCCGTACTGGAAAACAGAATGTTCAAGCTAACCTCTGATTTTATGTTTGCGGATTGGGAAGACGCACTGGATGTATATTTGAAAGATTTATTAGGGTAATCGATATGGATAAGAAAAATGTTTTATATATTGTCATTCCTTGCTATAACGAAGAAGCGGTCATCCGCGAAACAGCAAAACAGGTAGCTGTGAAAATGCAGCAGTTATATGAAAAGGAATTGATTTCAGAAAAGAGTAAAGTGCTTTTTGTAGATGATGGCTCCAAGGATATGACCTGGCCGATGATTGAAGCGCTCCACGCAGAAAATCCAATGTATGCAGGCGTGAAGCTTTCCAGAAACAAAGGTCATCAGAATGCACTCATGGCAGGTTTATCTACAGCAGTGAAATATGCAGATATAATCGTTTCCATGGATGCGGATTTACAGGATGATATCAATGCCATCGATGGTTTTGTAGAAAAATATTATGAAGGCTGCGAAGTTGTTTACGGTGTTCGCAGTGCAAGAAAGACAGATACCTTCTTTAAGAAATTTACAGCCCAGGGCTTTTATAAATTGATGATGCTCATGGGTGTAGACATTGTTTACAACCACGCAGACTATCGTCTCATGAGCAAGCGTGCGGTAGAAGAAATGTTAAAATTCAAGGAAGTCAATCTCTTCCTTCGCGGTATCGTACCATTGGTAGGATTCAAATCTGACAGCGTATATTACGAAAGAGCAGAGCGTTTTGCAGGAGAATCCAAATATCCGTTAAAGAAAATGCTGGCATTTGCAATGGATGGAATCACATCCTTCAGCATTAAACCGATTCGTTTGATCACAACCCTTGGGTTTACGATTTTTGCTGTCAGCTTAGTAATGCTTGTATATTCCCTGATCAGACACTTTACAGGACATACAAGTATCGGATGGTCTTCTATGTTTGTATCCATCTGGGCAATCGGTGGATTACAGATTCTTTCTATTGGTGTGATTGGTGAATACATTGGAAAGATCTATATGGAAACAAAAGAGCGACCAAAATTTATTATTGAAAAAGAATTAGATTAGGAGAAATTTGATGAAAAAAGATAAGTGGGAACTTTCAGATCTTCTGCTTGTTTTAGGTGTGACAATTTTAAGCCTGATGATTCGAATGGAAGTAAAACATGTCATCAGTGGTGACTGGACTATGTGGTGGGAACAATGGTTCAATCATTTATATCAGGACGGTTTTCATGCCCTGACAGGTGACTGGTATGATTATGCGCCACCATTTGTATATTTGATGTGGATCATTACATTGCTTCCGATTAACTGTATGACGGGCTTTAAGCTGATGATGACAGGATTTGACTTTATGGCTTCTGTTGTAGCAGCTTTGATTATTTATGAAATTTCCAAAAGCCGTACAAAAGCGCTGCTTACTTATGCGATCTTCTTTTTGAGTCCGGTATTTATTGTAAACAGTGTACTTTGGGCACAGTGCGATATGCTGGTCATGTTCTGGGTATTGCTGTGTACCTATTTCTTTGTAAAAGAACGTCCTTCCATGGCAATGTTCTTTTTTGGAGTGGCATTTGCCTTTAAGCTACAGCCATTATGGCTGGCACCAATGCTGGTCATTTTATGGGTAAATAAGAAAGTGGATTTAAAACATTTCTTATGGCTGCCGGTATGCTATTTTGTAGGAATCATCCCTGCTTGGATTGCAGGAAAACCACTGGGAGATCTTTTGACAATCTACATTAACCAGACATCCGCAGAAAGCTGGTCCCTTGCATTAAAATACAGCAATCTTTACTATCTGATTGGTGAAACTTTCTTTATCGAACCGTATCATTCCGCCGGAGTATGGTTATCTCTGGGCGTGTTTATGATCGTTCTGTATTACATAGGAAGAAAGAAACTGAAGATTACCGCAGAATTTATCCTGCTTCTTGGCGGATTTGTGGGCATCCTTGCACCATTCTTCCTGCCTCAGATGCATGAAAGATATTCTTTCTTTGCGGAAAGCTTCTTAATCTTATATGCGGTGATAAAACCGAAGAAATTTTATCTGCCGGTGTTCCAGAGTCTGACATCCTTTATGGGATATTCTATTTTCCTGGCGAAAGACTGGACACTGCCGATTACTTATATGCCGTTTATTACATTGACGGTACTGTTTTTGACAGGATATGAGGTGTACAAATACATCAATGACCCTGCAAATCAGGAAAGCACTGCTCTGGAGGTGAAGTCATGTTAGATAAAATGTTACGCGACCTTGTCCACGGAGAGTTTTCTGTAGGAAAAACAAAATTTGCATTTTTAGATGTTTTACTGACTGTCTGCATTACTGGTGTGGCAGTGATGATTCGAAAAGAGATTTTTGGAATTTCCGGAAATCCGGGAATCAGTGGCGGTATTCATATGGTCACTTATTGTGTGCTTGATTTTGTTCTTGCATTCCTCATGACTTATTTTGTATGGAAGACAACAAACAGTCATATCAAAACCATCGGAGTTTACTCTCTTTCGGTGATCTGGCCGGCAATTGCAGGAAACAGTGCATTAAATGGTGGATTTGAAGTGGTATTCGCTGTGATTCTACTGTTGATGTTATGTGCAGTGAGCATGAAAAAGCTTTACAGTACAATGTCTTTTTGGTGTGTCACCATTGCAGTGTGTGCATTTCAGGTTTTACAGAGTGATGGAAGCGGAGAAAAGCTTACCAACGTCTGGCCTAATATTTACACCTTATTCAGTGAAACAGGATTTCTTGTGGAATATGGTGTGACAGGAAAACTGCTGGTAGCCGGAATTCTGCTCATGATTTTCTATTATATTTCCAAAAAGAAAATCAGTGTAAGCCCGGAACTTCTTGTGGCATCCGGATTGTTTTTCAGTTTGTTTATCAGTGCATTCTATCCGTTTATGAACTATCGAAGTGGATTCCTTGCGAATGTATTTGCGCTTCTGGCGTTCATTCAGAACAAAAATAAATTTTATATACCAATGGCGATGTGTATTATCTCCTATGTATCCTATGGATTTTTCTATAATAAAGAAATCGGTGTGTTCTTCTGGATTTATGCACTTGGTCTGGTCGTATTGATGCTGGATGCAGGAGTTAACTTCTACAAACAGCTTCAGACAGGAAATGAAGCATGAAACAGACACAATTAGACTATATAAATGGATTAAAAGGGATTGGTGCAGGTATTGTATATCTGTGCCATTTCGTGTTTGCATTCTACTATGGAATGTTTACATTAGAACCATCCGATTGTCATCTGCCGGGAAATTTAGAGATTGTGCTTGGCGGTTCGCCGTTAAACATCCTCTTTAGCGGAAACTTTGCGGTAAGATTATTTCTAGTAATGAGCGGCTATGTGCTCTGCCTTGGGTATTTTAGAACGAGAGATAAAAAGCGTCTGGTAACCAGTGCATGTAAACGTTACATTCGTCTGCTTCCACCAATTCTGGTGTCTAACGTGCTGATCTGTCTTTTGATGATGGCAGGAGCATTTCGAAATGTGGCAGTTTCAGAGCTGACAGGCTCTCCGTGGCTTGCAGGCTTTAACCGAAGTGTGCCAAATCTTCTGGATGCAGTTTTGGAAGCGGTGTTTGGATGCTTTTTTGTGGGAACGAATCAGTATAATGGCGTTCTTTGGACCATTCCGTTTTTATTCTTAGGGTCATTGCTGGTGTATGGGCTGGCATGGCTGATCGGTGATAAGAAGTGGAGATATATTGTTTATGCAGTGCTTGGACTGGCACTTGTGCTGACAGATTATGCGGGAATCGTCTGGGGATTTATCCTTTGTGATGTGATGCATACGCAGGAAAAGCTGGTAAGCTGGGTGAAAAAACAGAAAATTCTTTTGTGGATGACATTCCTTCTTGGGCTGTATTTAAGCTCTTATCCATCCGGAGGCGCGCATTTGGAAAATACGATTTATGGAATCATTCCAATCGTGATGGTAGTACCGTATCATCTGGCAGGGGCACTGCTTCTTGTGGGAAGTGTGGTTTGTTTAGAACCGCTGCAGAAGTTTTTTGGTCTGCCGGTGTTCGTAAAGCTTGGGAAAATCTCCTACAGCCTTTATCTGGTACATTTTCCGGTGATTGCCACATTCGGATGCATTCTGTTTGAAATGCTTTATGGTGTGTTAAACTATCATATGGCAGTCTTTGTAACTTTTGTGGCTGCAACGGCAGTCGTGCTGGGAATCTCAGCAGGATTTTCCAAATATATAGAACCTTTGGGAAAAAAGGGAGAACTTTATGTTGAAAAATTCTTTAGTAAAAACAAAGGATAGAGAGCACTGGCTGGACATTGCGAAATTTTTCTGCATTGTTCTGGTGGTGATCAACCATATGAATATTCATATTCCGCTGGTAACTTTTTTTGGCGGAATGCTTTATATGCCATTGTTTTTTGTTGCGGCAGGATATACTTACCGAAATAAAGGAAAAAGCATCAAGGATTTTGTGGTAGAGAAGGCGAAAAGACTTTTGATTCCGTATGCGGTGTGTAACGCATTTTTATTTGTGTTTTTTACAATTATCAACGGAAAGCTTTCCAGACCAGGGATTTTGGGACTGTTTTACTCCAGAAGTCAGTTAATGAGAAATGGAACAATCTGGAATATGAATTTATCCCAGTATTTAAATGCGCCAACCTGGTTTTTAACCTGTTTGTTTTTATGCTACTGTTTTTACTATGTCATTGACTGTAAATTCAGTGAAGCCTCCAAACGAAGAAAAGTCATCGCATGTGCGATGGCAGTCGGTGTAATCATTCGTACCGTTTCACCGGTACTGATGCCATGGAGCATTGAAAATGCACTGTTTTTCTTGGGATTCTTGGAAGTGGGACGAATTCTAAAAGAAGGCGGATTAGACTGGCTGCGCAAAAATGAATGGATCTATGTGAATTTCTTTGTGGGATTTATCGCTTTATGCTATCTTCAGGGACTTGCCAATGTTTCCATCAGCGAATATGGTCGTTCCATGGTTCTGTACTTCTTTACAGGAAGCGTTGGAAGCATTTTGTGCATGAAGGCTGGAGAACTGACAGAGAGATATTTAAAAGTGTTAGCAAAGCCAATGGCGTTTGTGGGCAGACATACGCTGCCGATTTTATGCTGGCATTTGTTTGTAATTGAGATTATTAAGAAACTACTTGCTATGCTGGGAATTTAACCAGATAAAAAATAAATTTGCCCGGATTAGGGCGGAGGCGTATTGATGAAGAAAGAAACTTTGAAAAAGATAGAAAATATAGCGGCGGCCCTGCTTGCATTGGCAGTACTGTCTGTCTGTGTATATCAGCTCCGTTTTGGAATTGATGTGCAGGACACAGCATCCTATCTTACAAAGTTTCGGTATTTCTTCGAAAAAGGAACCGGTGGAAATGCGCTGTATTATTTACTTGGCGAATTTTTTGGAAGCCTGATCTATCATGTATTTCCGACGCTCTTTGCTTTAAACGTAGCCGGACTGATTGTGTGGGCACTGACCGGTTATCTCATTTATCGAATCATGCGCCCATATTTGAGTGCACTGCCATTGACAGCAGCGGTGCTGGGCGGTCTTGCATTTAGTGCATCCTGGGTTCGCTGTGTGAACTGGAATGCATGGAGTATGCTGTTTTTGACACTTGGGATGCTGTTTTTATTAAATGGGTTCGATACTCATAAGAAGAACTGGTTCTATCTGGCAGGGTTGATTCTTGGATGGAATACGTTTACCCGTATGCCCAATATTATTTTCCTTGGACTGGTGATCGTTGTATTTTTCTATTACATTCCGGAGGGATTCAAAGCTGCGATTTCAAGATGCTGGAAGATGACAGCAGGGGGAATCGCTGCCGGAATCACAGGTGTGATATTTTCCATGATCTTTTTGGGATTTGATAAATTCCTTGCAGATATTCAGTGGCTGCTTGGCTCTACGGGAGATAAAGAATCCAAACACAATATTTTTGATATGGTGGCACAGGTCATGGTGGGAGCCATGGACGGAGCCCGTCAGTGGATCAAATATGGTGTAGTGATCGGTGCAGTGATCGTGTTGTGCCTGGTTATCAGAAAATTAACGAAAAAAGATATGACACTGGCAGGTGCGGTGCTGGCAGGTGCCATTGCACTGTACATTGGATTTACAAGAGATGTACAATATACCAGTATGCCGACTCTGATCAGTGTTCAGAACTTTATCGCTTATGGCGGTATGGCGTTTGGGGCATTTGGAGCGGTATGGTTTTATAAGTCAGACAGACGCTTTGCGGCAATCTGCCTTATGGAAGCACTGGCAATGATTTTTATGACCATTGGGACAGATACCGGAAGCATTTTCTTCCGTGTATATATGGCATTGCCGGCAGCGGTGATGGCAGCGGTTCTTATGCGACTGCCACTAAAAGAACTGTGTATCATGGCAGTATTTATCGTGGTTCTGACACTGGCAACAGGAGAAAACTGTAACCAGAATTTTGTTTATCATGACGGAGAACATGGGGAAGCGATTGATTCTACCATTGATTCACCAGTATTTAAAGGTGTTTATACCACTGCATCCCGTGCAGAATACGTAAATCACCTGATAGAACTGCTTGCTCCATACGAGTCTTATGAACTTCTGACCATCGGAGCATTTAACATCGGTCACAATGTGACCAACATGAAAACCTTCTTTGACAGTGCATGGTCAGATCTTGACTATTTGTCGATGGAAGAGTTTAATACCGTATTGGATGAGAAACTGGCAGAGGGAAATGTGCCGGTAATCGTCATTGCGACAGAAGAAATCAACGGGGCCTACTGGGTACCTGAAAAGATAGAAATATTAGAGGAACTGGTACAGACAGAGATGTTTGAGTGCATTCATAGTGATGAATGGTACAGCGTGTATGTGCCGGTTTCATAGAAGAAAATATCTGACATCATCTGGAGAATAAAATGTACAGAAAAGCAGAAAAAAGCGATGTGGAGAAATTGTTAAAATACCTGGAGCAGGATTTGAAAAATTGTCTTTACAGCTATATTGATTTGAAAAAATTCGGCATTGAGAATCCAAATCTGACCGTGTATTTTGACGAATCAGATGGGATTTGCTGCAGTGCGTTAAAATATTATGAGGGTCTGCAGTTGTTTGACGCGGATGGCAAAATGGATGCGGAAGCGACAGCAGAACTGATTCGAAACCTGAATTCTCATATCGTAAGCTCTACGGTGGATGTGATTGAAAAGCTCTATCCACTGCTGAAGGATTCCTATGAGATGGAACAGGGCTATGTAACAGAAATGTTATCGATGCCAGAGTGTGAAATTTCAGAGGAAGTCCGTCCTGCAGACTTTAGCGAATATGATGAAATTGCAGACCTGATCTGCAGTGATGAAGGGGTCGGAGGACATTATGAACCACAGGAGTTAAAAGAGCAGCTTTTGACACGTCTTTCGGAAGGCATGGGACGTAATTATATTTTAAAACGTGACGGGGAGATTATCCATCATGCGGCAACCTATGCAGAGCTTGACAATCTGGCAGTCATCAGCGGTGTCATCACAAGAGAAGACTGGAGAAGCAAAGGCGTTGGAACACTGGCGGTTCGCAAGCTTTGCCATGATTTATTACAAGAAGGAAAGAAACCTTGTCTGTTTTATTACACAAAGCAGGCAGAAGGATTTTATAAAAAAATTGGCTTTGAGGAAGGAACCGGCTGGGCAAAGCTGGTGCTTAGAAAGGGGTAGGCGATGTACTACGTAAACGAAGACATTAAAAACTGCGTGCGTGTGTTCCCGGAGCAGGGAAGATATGATTATGCAAGATATGATATGAATGAAAACCCGGAGGGATTACCACAGTGGTTTGTGGATGAAGTGTTAGCAGAAATTACACCGGAATTTCTCTCAACTTATCCGGAACATGATAAATTCAGAAAAATGTATGCCGATTACATCGGAGTACAGCCGGAAAATGTGGCTGTGACCAATGGTTCTGATATGGCAATCCGTTTTGCTATGGAAGTATTTGCAGAAAAAGGCAGCAGTGTTGTAACCGTTGCCCCTTCTTTTGAAATGTACTGGGTAAACTGTTCTATGCTGGGCTTAAAGCATGTGCCGGTATCCTACGAAGCAGACTTAACAATGGATGCCAATAAGATTGTAGCAGCCATTGATGAAACAACAGATATCGTAGTACTTCTGAACCCAAATAACCCAATCGGTACAGTTTATACAGAAGCAGAAGCTCGTATGATTATTGAACGTGCCAGAGAAGTGGGAGCCATTGTGATTGTGGATGAAGCATATCACTACTTCTATCAGCACACATTTTTACCATTCATCAAGGAATATGACAATGTGGTTGTATTCCGTACATTCTCCAAGCTGTTTTCATTGGCAGCTGTACGAATGGGTATGATGATCGGAAACGAAGAACTGATTGGCTATGCAAGAAAATCCATGCCAAGCTTTGAAGTCAATGCGGTTGCATTGAAATTTGGCGAGCATTTGATGCAGCATACTGAGATTATTGAAGAGTTGATGAATACAGAAGCGGAAGGCAAGGCGTGGCTGTTAGAGGAACTGCAAAAACGTGGTTACGAAGCAACTCCTTCCCACGGAAACTTTATTTTCATTACACCGAAAAAGTCGGCACAGGAAGTGGCAGATGCGCTTCTTGAGAAGAAGATTCTGATTAAGACATTTGGAAATGAATTTTTGAAGAAATATGTGAGAATTTCTACAGGGTCTAAGAAGGCCATGGCGTATTTCTTGGAAGCATTTTTGGAAGTGGACAGGTAAGGAATTATAGGAACGAATGAAGAAGAATAAGATATTCATCATAGTTATATCGGCAATGTTGATTATGCTTTTTTGCATGGCATCTAGAGAGGCAAATATAGGATATATTCTTGCGGGAATGATTTATGGAAATTCTGGTAACAATTCGGATATAATTTTTTCGAAAAATTCGGGATTTTATAATGAAGAGTTTGAGCTCCGTATTTATGCACCGACGGACGAAATCTATTATACGTTGGATGGTTCAGAGCCGGATAAAAATTCTTATAAATATCAGCAGCCGCTGGTAATTACAGACGCATCCGAAAATCCAAATGTATATTCTATGCGGACAGATGTTACAACGAGATTTTCCGATGAAATAGATGAAGAGTACATAGATTTATCAAGAGAACCATTATACGTTGTACCAGATAGCAATATTGATAAATGCAATATTTTGAAAGTTGTATATTATGATCAATACGGCAATAAGAGCGATGTGGAAGAACGGGTGTACTTTGTAGGTTTTGCAAATAAAGAGGGATATGAAAATGTAAATATTATTTCTATAACAACTTCACCGGAAAATTTATTTGATTACGAAGACGGCATTTACGTTACGGGGCAATCTTTTGATGATTACTGTTCAAATGGTATTCCGGAAAATAAAAAGTCATCATGGGAGCATTGGAAAGCTAATTATCATCAAAGAGGGAGAGCATGGGAAAAAGAGAGTAGTATTCAAATATTTGACAAAGATAGAGAACTGGTTCTTTCACAAATTGCTGGAATTAGAGTACAGGGGGGAGCCAGCAGAGGATTCTATCCCAAAAGTCTGAATATTTATGCGCGTGAAGAATATGGAAATAATAGGCTAAATTATGATTTTTGGGGAACAGGTTATATTCCAAAGCGTGTGACTCTTACTAGTGGAGGAAATGATTATTATTCAAAAATAAGAGACCGACTGGCTTCTGAATTAACGGACGACTGCAATATTGTTACCATGAATTATGAGCCTTATATATTATTTCTTAATGGAGAATACTGGGGATTTTATTATTTGACCGAGAAGTATGATGCACAGTTCATCGAATATTACTATGGTATAAATAGCGATATTGTGGATGAAAATATTATTATAATCAAAAACGGCGCAATAGAAGTTGGGACAGAAGAAGACAAGTATGAGTTGTATGATACCATGGTGGATTATATTGAAAATAATGATATGTCCATTCAGGAGAATTATCAGAAAGCCTGTGAATTAATGGATATGGATAGTTTCATAGACTATTTTGCGATTGAAAGTTATATTGCAAGAATTGGAGACTGGCCAAAATCAAATTATGCACTATGGCGTTCAAGGAATATTAGTGATCAATCGTACGAAGATGGAAAATGGCGTTGGATGTTGTTTGATGTAAATTCGGCATCGATGAAAAGCGGTTATTGTGATTCTGACTACATTTACGAAAACAGAAAAGACAGTAAAATGTTTGACAGTTTATGTGAAAATGAGGAATTTAAACGCCAATTTTCAGAAAGAATCATCGAACTTACTAATACAATTTTTGAAAAGGGATTGGTTAATCAGAAGATCACAGAATATGTTGAGCTGATGGACAAGCCTATGGAGAAACATTTTCAACGATTTTTTGGCACATCAAATGATTTGTTTCATTCGGGAATTGAAGAAATACGTTATTTTTTTGATGAACGTGAACCATATATAGCAGAAACGATAGAAAATCAATTTGGAAAAGAGTATTTAGGAGAAACCGTAAAATGAAAGCGATTATTTTAGCAGGCGGCGTTGGGAGCCGAATCAGCAGAGAAGTAAATAAACCAAAGAGCTTACTGGACATCGGAGATGGCATGCCGCTGCTTCGCTATACCGTAGAAATGCTTCAGAAAAAGGGTATTGATGTGAGTATTGTATTAGGTTATAAAAAAGAACTGTTTTACGATGCACTGGCAGGGCTGGATGTAAAATTTTATTTTAATCCATTCTATCGTGTGACAAACAGTATTGCCTCCCTTTGGTTTGCAAAAGAAGCGATCGTAGAGGATGATGATTATATTTTCATGAACGCAGATGTGTACCTGGAACCGGAAATTTTAGACAAGATGTTAGAATGCCCGGAAACAATCAGTATGCTTGCTGATTATCGCAAGATTTTAGAAGGAGATTACTTCTTCCACTGTGATGAAACAGGTCTTGTGCGTAAATACGGAAAAGAAATGCCTGTAGAAGAACGTACCTGCGAATATGTGGGTGCGGCGAAGATCGGAAAAGGCTATGTGTCAGAGTTTAAGCGTGTCATGGAAGACATGGTAGCAACAGAACAGTATTCTACTTGGTGGGAAACAATTCTTTATTCCAGATGCTATGAAATCGACATTCATACCATTGATGCGGCACCACACTTTTGGTCTGAAATTGACTATATTGAAGACTATGAAAAAATCGTAAAATTTGTGAAGGAAAAACATAAAGCATGAATTCTTTAATTCAGTGGATTAAATCCAAACCATGGTTATATGAGACCTTAATGAAGGTTCACAAAGTATATATGAGTTTTCATGAGATGCTCATGCATTTGGCATGGCATCTTTTCGTGCATTTTCCGCTGAAGACAAAAAAGGTTGTTTTTGGGAACTTTTTCGGCGGCGGATTTGGGGATAATCCAAAGTTTATTGCAGAGGAACTGCTAAGCCGCAAACTGGACTTTGAAATTTACTGGATTTTGGAAGACAAAAAGAGTCCTCTGCCAGAGGGAATCAAACCGGTCAGACCAAATACTTTTGTCTTTGCTTATCACATGGCAACTGCAAAATTTTGGGTAGACAATATTAGAAAACAGCATTTTTTGATTAAAAGAAAAGAACAGTTCTACATACAGACATGGCACGGCGGACCAGGGCTTAAGAAAGTGGAATTAGATGTTGCACACTCTATTTCAAAAGAGTATCAGGATTATGCCAAAGCAGACTCGAAACGAATTGATTTGTTCTTATCCTGCTGTCAATGGTGCTCTGATCTTTATCACAGAGCATTCTGGTATGATGGACCGCTTCTTGAAAAAGGGATTCCAAAGAATGATTTGTATTTCAAAGACCCGGCTCCAATTCGAAAGAAAGTGCTGGAAAGATTTGATATTCCGGAAAATGCAAAGCTGATTATGTATGCGCCGACCTATCGGGATGATCGCAGCACCGATATGTACAATCTGGATTATGACCGAACCTTAAAGGCATTGAAGAAGCGTTTTGGTGGAGAGTGGTATCTGCTGGTAAGACTTCACCCGAACTGTGTGGCATCTGCCGGAGAAGTATCTACCGGAGAAAATATCCGCAATGCAACGCTGTATGAGAACATGCAGGAACTTCTGGTTGCTTGTGATATGATTATCAGTGACTATTCGGGATGCGCATTCGATTATCTGATGTTAAAACGTCCGGGATTTTTATATGCAGAAGATTATGAAAAGATCAAAAAGGTAAAAGATTATTATTTTACATTGGATGAACTTCCGTTTGATCTTGCATTTAACAATGATGAATTGGAAAACTATATTCTGAATTTTGATGAAGCAGAGTATGAACGAAAATGTGATGAATACTTAAAGACCATCGGCTATTTCGATGATGGACATGCTGCAGAAGCTGCGGTTGATGTAATTTTAGAAAAAGCGGGTCTTTTGTAATAGAGGTTTTTTGTGAAAAAAATATATGATGGATTAATTGGTTTCATTGAAAAATATTACTGGTTCTTTTTTGCAGGCATGGTTGCTGTGACAGCATTTTTATGCTTCCGCTGTCTGGATGTGGCATATGTTTCTTCCTGGGATGAAGCACGCCATGGTGTCAGTGCATATGAAATGATGCAGAATGGCAACTATATTGTGAATACTTTTGGGTATGAGCCTGATTACTGGAACTTAAAGCCACCGCTTAGTTTTTATGGAATTATTTTGGGATTTAAAATCTTTGGCTATTCGGTGATGGGACTGAGATTTTATTCTGCCTGTGCATACCTGATCACCTGTGTTGCAATTGGTTTGTTTTTAAAGAAATATCATAAACTGACATCTTTGATCGGGATGTGTTTTTTGTGCTGTAATTATTATGTGTTAGGGTTTCATTGCGCTAGAAGCGGTGACGCGGATGCATTGTTTTTAATGTTTTTTGTGATTGCAATGCTGGCAATGCTGGAAATTCCTAAAAAGCATTGGAAATTATATATTTGCGGATTCTGCTTTGCAGGAGCCTTTTTATCCAAGAGCTTTCATGCAGGGGTAATCGTAGCAATTGGAGGACTTTATTTACTGCTTACAGGGGAATTTTTGAAAATCAAGTGGAAAGAATGGATTGGATTTTTCTTATCTTTCTTAATTCCTCTTGGAATCTGGTTTGTGGCAAGATACAGCCAGGATGGCATGACATTTTTTACAGAGATGGTTATGACAGATCTTCTTAGCAGAAGCAGCAGTGCTTCAGAAGGTCATTCAGGGGGCTTTTGGTTTTATTATGATGCCTATTTTAAAGATTTCGGAAAGATTTATCCATATCTGCTGATTACAGCGGTGGCTGGAACGATTTTTTATGGTATCAGAGCATTGATTGATCGTGTGCTTCCAGCAGAGCAACGAAAAGAAGTGATTGGATACGGCTTATGGCTGATTATTCCGTTTTTATTCTTTTCCGTGGTTTCTACAAAGCTTGTGTGGTATGGATATCCAATTTTTATTCCGCTTAGTATGATTGCAGCAATTTTTGTGGGTAGATTTTTAACAGAAGAGCTGTTTTGTGAAAATATAGTAACAGTTTTTATAAAGACAGTTGTTGGAGTCTTTTTTGTATACGTAATTATGACAAATATGTATAGTACTTATTTGTATGCTGTCAGAGAAATCCATGGGGATGAAATGCAGATGTTTAT
>CAZYUZ010000011.1:0-19926 GCA_964650775.1 uncultured Lachnoclostridium sp.
CTTAATTAATTTATAAAATCATTCCCATAAAACACTGACATGCAAGATACATAACAAATGCAGTTGGAATCATCGTTCCTTTATAAGCTGTTGTTACCTCAAGTCTTTCCGCCACAGAATCAAAAATCCATGTAAGAACCGTAAACACAATCGTTCCACAAACTGCAACACGAATTCCCGCATAAGGAAGATCTGCCGCCCAAGGAAGCACCGCAAATGTCAGCGCCGCAAGAACAATCTGTGCAGCCCATGCACGTTTCTGAGTGCCTATCCAAAGGTATTCAATCAGAAGTGCAATGAGAACCAGCGCTGCCATAGCCGGAATATCAAGATCCGCAAGAACTACGTTTGGCTGAAAAGCTTTCCAGATCATCCCAACAAGAAGACCTGCTCCTAATACTATCGCAAGGAGTGTATTTAAAACAAAAGATTTCTTTTCCATTTCATCAACCTCCCCATTCTGTTGCGCTGGAAGTTGTATCCGCGCCTGTTACATAAGCAACTGCAGAATTCACAGCTCTTGTCACTGCTTTAGATGTTACAGTTGCACCTGTGAGGGCATCAATATTGTTACCAACTTCTGCATCTCCTGCTGTTTCCAAATACTGAGATAAAAACTCCGTATCCGTCAGTGCATTCGCACCAAGACCATAGGTTTCTGACAAGTCACGTACAACCAGTCCCTGTACAGTGCCTTCATTGCTGACACCTACCAGCATCACAATGTTTCCAGCATATCCGTAAACAGATGTCTGAATGACAAAACCTGTTTCTCCTTTATATACTGCCTGAATCGCTTCATCTTCGCCTTCATAATCTTCCCATGTAAATGAACTGTTTCCAGGCAAAACAGTTGTAAGCATTTCATTTAATTCCTTTTCTTCATTCACAGCCGCAACTTTAGAAAGTGCCATTCCGGAACCTAAAAGGACCAGTAACATTGCCAAAATGACAATCAACGGCATAATGATAGATTTCATTTTCATACTGTTTCTCCTTTCTTTGTTCCGAATCTACGAGGTGCAGTGTAGCGGTCGATTGCCCATGCACAGCCATTCATCAGAAGGATTGCATAAGTTACACCTTCTGGG
The DNA here is from genome assembly GCA_964650775.1 of uncultured Lachnoclostridium sp. Classification (GTDB taxonomy): domain Bacteria; phylum Bacillota; class Clostridia; order Lachnospirales; family Lachnospiraceae; genus HGM12587. Next base: position 1,092 of record CAZYUZ010000011.1, read on the forward strand.
AATAAACCAAAGTAACGGAAAACAACAGTCAATACACCACATCCAATACCATAAATAATCTGACCTTTTGGTGTAACTGGTGATGTTGCGTAATCAGTTGCCATAAAGAAAGCGCCTAAGAACACACCGCCACCAAGAAGGCTGTATAACATCCATGCAAATGCATTGTCACCTTTAGAAAACACCAGTGTTAACACTGCAACCGTTCCAAGATATGCTGCTGGGATTCTTGCAGAAATCACGCCCTTTGCAATCAGGTAGATTCCACCCACGAGAAGTGCCAATGTACATACTTCACCGATGGTACCGCCGATATTTCCCATAAACATCTGTGCAATACTTTCTTCCGGTAATGCAGGCATTACCATATGGTGCAATGGAGTTGCTGATGCCACGCCATCTACAGAACCTGGAGCTATGTAACGAACCAGATGCACCGGCCAGAACAGCATCATAAATGCTCTCGCACCAAGTGCCGGGTTGAATACATTTTTCCCAAGTCCTCCGCAAAGTCCTTTGACTACAACAATGGCAAACACACTGCCCACTGCCGCAAGCCAGTATGGCACTGTTACCGGAAGTGTTAATGCAAGTAAAAGTCCAGTCACAACAGAGGATAAATCTTTTACTGTGTTACAATGATAGAAAATCATTCCGCATACCCACTCAGCTGCAACTGCTGCCACGATACAAACAACTGCCACCAGAAGTGCGCGCATACCAAAAATAATTGTTCCAGCAAGAAGTGCAGGAAATAATGCAATGATTACATCTAACATAATCTGCTGTGTATTTCTTTTACCTCTAATATGAGGAGAGGAACTAACTTCAAATTTCATTATTTATTTCCCTCCCTTACAAGTTTTTTTCCATTTCTAAAACGTTCCACTAACGGAAGTTTTCCCGGACATGCATAAGAACAGCATCCGCATTCAATACAATCTAACACGTTCAGACGATTTAATGCAGCTGCATCTGCTTTCTTTTCATACGCATACAGATATAATGGCTGAAGATTCATTGGACATACCTTTAAGCATTCGCCACATCTGATGCAGGTAACTTCTTCTTTTGATTCACCATTCTGTGCCTGTGTCAGGCAAAGAATAGAGTTTGTTCCTTTTACTGTACATGCTGATAAATCTTCCTGTGCGAATCCCATCATTGGACCGCCCACGATGACTTTCCATGTGTCTTCTTTTAATCCACCTGCTGTTTCTACAAGGTCAGCAAAGTTTGTACCGATTCTTGTTGTGAAGTTTCCAGGATTGTTTACCGCTTCTCCGCTGACTGTCACAATACGTTCTGTAACAGCACGGCCTTTGCATACAGCTCTGTAAGTAAATGCATAAGTTGCAACGTTAAATACTGCTGCGCCTACAGATGCCGGAAGCTGTCCCGGTGCGATTTCTTTTCCTGTCACAGTCTGTACAAGCTGTTTTTCTGCACCCTGTGGGTAACGTGTTGGAAGAACCAGCAGTTCAATTCTCTTTTCATTTTCCAGTTCTTTTTTCAGCACTTCGATTGCAGTCTTTTTATTTGCTTCTACTGCAAGTACTACACGTTCCGGATTTAAAATCTGGCAGATAATTCTCATACCTTCCAGTACCTGCTGTGGGTAAGTACGAAGCAGCATGTCATCAGATGTGATGTATGGTTCGCATTCACATGCATTTGCAATGAGTGTGTTTACTTTTTCCATACTGGACGCTGCCTTAATATTTGTTGCGAATGTCGCACCACCCATCCCTACGATACCAGCTTCACGAATGATATCAATAATTTCATCATCGCTTAATTTGCTGTAATCTTCATGCGCTTTCATTGTAGTATCTAAAGTATCTTTAAAATCGTTTTCAATCACAACAGAAAGAACATCTCTGCCGTTCGGATGACGTCTTTGTTCAATCGCGATGACTTTACCGGACACAGAAGAATGTACCGGTACACATAAACCTTCTCCGTCACCAATTTTCTGTCCTTTTTTTACAAGGTCGCCAACTGCAACCATTGGTGTACAAGGATTACCAATGTGCTGCGACATTGGAATTGTAACCTGTTTCGGATGATTTACAGGCTGTAACTGTGCAGATGCTGATAATTCTTTACGATCTGCCGGATGAATTCCACCGAAAAATAATCTTTTCATTTTTTCACCTCGTCTATCAAGTTCTAATTAACTCTTTAAATCCCGGACTGTAATAAGTTTCCCCTTGAAGGTCTACCCATACAGCCTGAGCCTCATATTTGTCTAATAGTTTCTGGCCTTCTTCTATATCAAGAAGGAACAGTGCTGTAGAAAGTGCATCTCCAATTCCTGAATCTGTACAGATAATGCTGACAGATTTCCATTTCGATGCAGGATATAAAGTTTCCGGATCAATAATATGATGATATTCTTTTCCGTCTACTGTGTAATATCTCTGATAATCACCACTGGTTACTACACTTTCCTGATTCACGTATACCGTATGAAGATAATCATCCGAACCGCCTTCAGGATCCTGAATTCCTACTACCCAGGCACTGTTATTTTCAGGCTTTGGACCCGAAGCACATACATTGCCGCCTACACTGAGAAGAAAACCGGATGGCAGATTTTCACAAACGCGCTGGGTTGCCCAGCCTTTTGCAATGGCTCCTACATCCAGACTCTGCTGCGGGTCTTCCAGATAAACCGTTGAATATTCTTCATCAATCACAACGGTATCAAAACTGCAATGTTTTGCCGCTTCTTTTAATGCTTCTTCCTCTGGAAGTTTTGCATTTTCCGGGTCATCAATGCCTTCATTTCTGGTTTCGTGCCATAGAGAAAGAACACTTCCCATAGCCACATTGACCACTCCGCCGGTTACATCGTAGTACTCTCTGCAATCTTGTAAAAATCCGATTAATACAGAATCAACTTTTACCGGGGCAATTCCAGCCTGGTCATTAATGGTTTTGATGTTGTTGATGCCTTCATAATCGTTGTAAATGTCAAACAACTGATGATAGGCTTCTAACTGGTCGTGAATCTCATCTGTTATTTTCTTAAATTCTTCCTCTGTCTGTGCATATCCCACAATGGAAGTTACCGTATCAAAAAGCTCTAAAAATGTCGCCTGATATCTGTTTTGCTTAACTGTATTTTGCTGCATGGCACATCCCGTCATAAGGACAACTGCCAAAACCAGAGAAAGAATTTTTCGAATCATTTCGTTACCTCTTTATTTTCTACTTTGCCATTTTTTCAATCAGTGACATAAAATCACCCACTGCAATTGTTACGGAAGATGTAAGATCTGCTTCTGCCGGTGCTGTTGTTTCAGTCAACGCCATTCCAAGCACTTCATCTACAGTCTTTCCTGTAGCATATTCAGCAAACGCTGCTACCTGTTCATTCCATTCTTTTCCGATTGGAGAGAAGGCTTTTAATCCATAGTTTTCGCCAAGCTGATTTTTGGACAATACAGCTCCAGCTTCTGTAGTCACTGCACCATCTGTTCCAAATTCTGCCTTTGACTGTACAGAATCAATAATGCAGCTTGTGATCACATCACCTTTCATAGTTGCTGCCATGATATTGGATGTTACATTTGCACTTCCAGCTTCCTCTGCTGTTGCAGATTTACTTCCTGCACTGTTTGAAATAGCAGTTAATACAAGCTGTTCTCCCTTGGCAGCTCCAAGATATGCCGCATTATTTACTGCACCTTCAATTCCCCAGATAAAGCTTCCCATGTAAATGGTTGCGCTGGATGCAAGATCTGCATCTTTCACAACGCCGCTCTCATCAATAGCACTTGTTTTTAATTCTTCTACAGTTTTTCCAACTGCATAGCTTTCAATGGCTTCTACCTGTTCATCCCATTCTTTTCCAATTGGTGAATATGCTTTCATGCCATAGTCTTCACCAAGTTCTTTTTTACTTAAGATTTCTCCAGTTTCTGCTGTAAGCTGTCCTTCTGCATCAAAAGACACTTTACCCTGCACCGCATCAATTTCACAGGATTCAATCACACCGCTATCGCTAACTGTGACTGCGATAATTGAAATGTCTGTGGTAACAATTCCTCCTGCTTCTGCAGCTGCATTTTCCGGGCTTAAGCTTGCAGAAATATACAGACCAGTTTTTACTGCATCTCCATTTACTGTTTCTGCAACTTCTTCTTTTACTCCCTGCTGTAATGGTTCTACCGCCACCGGTACACCTGCACAACCGGAAAGTAACGCTGTTGATATTGCCAATGTTAAGACAATAGCAAGTAGTTTTTTCATGTTTTACGTACCTCCATCGGCTAGTTTTTTTCTTCCGGAATCTGTCCACTTGCAATCAGCGCTTTAAAAACACCTGCACAAGCCGCACCGGTAGCCATCCCGGTAAAAACAGACACCACTAATAAATACGGCAAATATCCTGCCACGTACACAGAGTTCATCAAAAATATTGCCACAAGAATCTGACCTATATTATGAGCAGCTGCTCCCAAAACGCTCACTCCATAAACAGAAAAGAAACCTATTCGTCTCACAATACTCATGGTTGTCATGGCAAGCAGACCTCCTGTCAGAGAAAATGCCAGTCCGGAAATACCTCCGCCAAAAACAGAACCCAGTATACATCTTAATATAAGAATGGTAAACGCATGTTTTTCTCCAAAGAAATACAGCGCCATAACCGTCACAATATTTGCAAGCCCCAGTTTTATCCCCGGCAATGGTATGATCATCTGCAACGGAAAAAATCTTTCCATATAGGATAATACCAATGCCACTGAAATCAGGAGTGCGCAAATTGTCAACTGACTTGTCTTTTCTCTACGCATTTTCTACCTCACTACAAAATCCACTTCTGATGCACCCTCGATGCGAAGTTCCACGCGGTTTGGCAGACATACAATACTTCTGCCAGCCTCATGAATCCATCCGCTGTGTACACAATCAGTTCCAGGACAATCAGATTTCGTAATTGCTGCTTTTCCATCCTTGATGGTAACCACATTTTCGTACTCGCCTTCAACTACAAACTCTGTATCGGAATCCAAGGAAAGTTCTCGAATCAATATGCCTTCCTGATAAACACTGACAATACCTCCCTCATGAGATGCAACATTCATCCAAAATATTACGCTGACAAGAACGGCAATCACTGCTACAATTCCAATTGCCAGAAAATCGCTTTTGCAAAATTCCAGTTTCATATGATTCTTTTTCACAATGAACCCTCCTTTCTTCCTTTCGCGCAAACTCAATTCATTGTATCTTTGATAAAAAAACACAAATTTTTTTTATTATATATTTTGAGATGTCTTTTGTAAATTGACATTTTATACATATTATTTTTTAAACAAACAGGGAATGTTCCAACATCTATGAACATTCCCCTTTTTATTTCCATTATTTAACAACTTCGATAAATCTGTCAAAGGCTTTCATGCCTTCTTCTGTGCGTTTGTACACGCCTGCACATTCTAAAACTTTGGCAAATACTTTACCGATTTCATCCTGAACAATGTCATGGATATTTTCTGCAGTCACTTCATTTTCTGCCATCCATTTTTCCGCCCAGTCTGCATGTTTTGCAAGCACTTCGTCATCGCGAAGATTCGCTCCCTGTAAAATTGCTGATTCTAAAATCGCCATTTCTTTTTTCAGTCGCGCCGGCAGCACCGCAAGTCCCATAACCTCGATCAGACCAATGTTTTCCTTTTTGATATGGTGATACTGGCTGTGTGGGTGATATACGCCCATTGGATGTTCTTCTGTGGTTATGTTGTTACGAAGAACAAGGTCTAACTCCAGTAAATCCCCCCTCATTCTGGCGATCGGAGTGATGGTATTGTGTGGTGTCCCATCTGTTTCACTGAAGATAAATGCTGCTTCGTCAGTGTAGCCTCTCCATGTTCTTAAAATATGGTCAGCTGCATCTGCAATGTCTGTCAGATTTTCACCCTGAAGACGGATAACTGACATTGGCCATTTTATGATACCAGCTGTCACATTTGGCCATGCTTTCATGGTAAACATCTTTTCATAAGGCGCTTTTGCCATGGCAAATGTATAATTTCCACCCTGGAAGTGGTCATGGCTTAAAATAGATCCGCCTACAATCGGCAGGTCTGCATTGGAACCTGCTGTATAATGTGGGAATTTTTCCACAAAGCCAAGAAGCTTTCTAAATACTGCCTTATCAATCTTCATTGGAATATGTTCTTTGTTAAAGATAATGCAGTGTTCGTTATAGTACACATATGGAGAATACTGTAAGTAGTAGTTATCTCCATCCAGTGTCATCGGAATGATTCTGTGATTCTGTCTTGCCGGATGATTAAAATGTCCTGCAAAACCTTCGTTTTCCTTGCAAAGCAGACATGCAGGATAGCCGCTTGCCTTTGCTTTTCCAGCCTTTGCAATGTCGCGAGGGTCTTTTTCCGGTTTGGAAAGATTGATGGTAATATCAATCGGACCATACTCAGTCTCTGTCACCCATTTTTCATCCTTGGCAATACGATCCTTGCGGATATAATTAGTTGCCTGACTGAATGCATAGTAGAAATCTGTTGCATCCTTTGGGGAGCCTTCATATTTCTCTGCAAATGTACGCTGCACTGCGGATGGCGGAGGGGTAATCATCCCCATTACCTTTGTATCAAACAGATCCTTTGCAGTGATCGTATCTTCTTCCATAATATTTTCACTGATTGCATAACTTAAAATGTCTTCTAAAATTTCATGGATTGGTCTGATTTCACCGTTTCGTTCTTTTTTCTCATATTCACTACAATTAAGCAGTTCCATCAAACGATTGGTAACATATACTTCGTCCGCAGCGTCTACCAGACCATGAGCAATTCCATATTCAACCAGTTCACCAATTAATAACTGAATCATTTTCCGAATCTCCCTATTATTTTGTTGCATAACCGTCTGGGTTTGTGCTCTGCCATCTCCAGGAGTCTTCGCACATTTCATCAATGCCGTATTTTGCGACCCAGCCCAACTCTTCTTTCGCTTTCTGTGGGTCACAGTAGCAGGTTGCAATGTCACCTTCTCTGCGAGGCTTGATTTCGTATGGGATTGCATGGCCACATGCCTTTTCAAATGCAGCTACTACCTGAAGCACGCTGTATCCGTTTCCTGTTCCTAAGTTATAAACTTCTACACCTGGGTTTTCACGAAGCTTCTCGATTGCTTTTACGTGACCTGCTGCTAAATCTACAACGTGGATGTAATCTCTGACTCCGGTTCCGTCCGGTGTGTCATAATCATTCCCAAATACGCCAAGGGCTGGTCTCTTACCAACTGCTACCTGCGCAACATAAGGAACCAGGTTGTTTGGAATACCTTTTGGATCTTCTCCAATGATACCGCTCTTGTGCGCTCCGATTGGGTTGAAGTAACGAAGTAAAATCACATTCCATTCTTTATCTGATGTATGAATGTCTGTCAGAACCTGTTCTAACATACTTTTTGTCCAGCCGTATGGATTTGTTGGCTGTCCTTTTGGACAATTTTCTGTAATTGGAATCTGTGCCGGATCACCGTAAACTGTTGCAGAAGAGCTGAATACGATATTTTTCACACCGTGAGCTCTCATAACATCACAAAGTACCAGTGTACCAGTCATATTATTGTGATAATATTCGATTGGCTTCTGAACAGATTCACCAACTGCTTTGTATCCTGCAAAATGGATTACTGCTTCAATTTCATGTGCATCAAAAATCTTGTTTAATGCATCTTTATCAAGAATGTCTGCTTCGTAAAATGTTACAGGCTTTCCTGTAATCTTCTCTACTCTTTTTAAGGATTCCTGGCTTGCATTGTAAAGGTTATCTACAACCACTACATCATAACCAGCTTCAAGAAGTTCCACACATGTATGGCTTCCAATATAACCCGCACCACCTGCTACTAAAATACTCATCGAAAATACTCCTCCTTATATCTTGCATCTATTTTCATTTTCGCGAAAATTATAAAACTTTCATACCGCCGTATTTGCGAATCTTTAATACCTGACATGCACCTTCGCCAAATACCTTGTCCATAGTTGCTTTGTATTCTGCAACTGTTTCATTTTTTACGAATGCCTGAATGGTTCCGGCAAAACCGCCGCCATGAACTCGGCAGGCACCGTTTTCACCAAGAATTGTTTCGCTGATTGCAAGTGCAATGGATACGTTCTGGTGCTGTACATCATGGTTTGTATATACATTCTGTAAGAATTTGTAAGAAGAGTCACCGGATGCTTTCAAAACTTTTAAGAATCCTTCGAAATCTTCTGCTTTTAATGCTGCAACTTCCTGCTGTACTCTTACGTTTTCATTTACAAAGTGGATTGCACGAAGTAATGCTCTGTCACCTGCTTTTTCACGGACTTCTGCGGATTTTTCAATGAGTTCTTCCATTGTCACACCGTGAAGCACTTCTTTCCCGAATACTGCTGCTGCCGCTCTCATTTCTGCCGGCACTGCTGCGTAGTCTGGTGTTAAGTCTGCATGAGAACCCTTTGTATCTGTGATACATAAGCTGTAGCCATATTTTCCGAGGTCACAGGATACGCCTTCGATTACCGGATTTTTCTTATCTGCAAAGTCGATGTGTACCAGGTTACCTACAGAACTTGCTGTCTGGTCCATGAGTCCACATGGTTTTCCGAAGTAAACATTTTCTGCAAACTGTCCAATGATTGCAATGTCTACTGGAGAGATTGTCATATCATTGTATAAACCGGATGTGATGGTTCCGATAATTGTTTCAAATGCAGCGGATGAAGAAAGTCCTGCACCGATCAAAACATCGCTTGTAATGTAAGCATTAAAGCCTCCAACTTTGCCGCCGTGATCTTTGATACCTGCAAGTACACCTTTGATTAAGGAAAGAGTTGTTCCTTCTTCTTCATCTTTCTTTTCTAAGTCATTTAAATCTACTGTAATCATTGGGTAGTCACCAGATACCACTTTTACCACTGGTGCATCTACTGCTTCTACGATTGCAATCGCATCCAAGTTAACGGAGGCTGCTAATACTTCTCCGTTCTGATGGTCTGTATGGTTACCGCCGATTTCGCTGCGTCCTGGTGCACTGTAGATAGAAACTTCTGCTGCGCCGTAAAGCTTTTCAAACTGTTCAATGGCTGCCACATAACGGTCTCTCTGATAAGCCAATTTCGCTTCATCTAAATAAATATCCATCAACAACTCATCTTTTGCGCCGCTCTTAAATAATTCTTTCATGTTTTCTGTAGTCATCATCACGTCTACCCCCGTATATTTTTTATTATCTTTATAGTAATTCTTTTTTTCTAATCTGTCAACATATTTTTTACTTAATTTTAGTAAATGTTTTACTATTAATTTACTATCGTTTTTACCAAATATGATTCTATTTTTTGTACATTTTTACCACATAAAATCCCATCTTCATCTCGACAAATACATTTTTTTGTGTTAATATGTAGTAACTTTAGTAAAAAAAGGTAAACTTTGGAGGTAAACATGGCTACACTGAAAGATATTGCACAGGCAGCAGGAATATCTACGGGGGCCGTTTCCCGTATTTTAAATAACGATCCAACCTTAAGCGTATCGCCGGAAACCAGGAGAAAAGTTTTTGAGATTGCCCAGGAATTAAATTATCAAAAGGCTAAAATCCGTGACAAATCACTTTTTAAAATGGGCATTCTGCAATGGTTTTCTGCCGAGCAGGAAATGCAGGACTCTTACTATCTGCTGGTTCGTCAGGGAATTGAAGATTATTGTCAGAAACATTCTATCGGGATTATTAGAGCTTTTCAGTCAGATGAAGCTTCTATCAAAACACTGCAAGGTGTAGACGGACTGATTTGTATTGGAAAATTTTCTCATGAAGAAGTTCAGAAATTTATGGACATCTGTCCGAATATTGTATTCCTCGATATGCCGGTTTTAGATTATAACATCACCACATTAACCATGGATTTTAAGAGCGCCGTTTATGATGCACTGGATTATCTGATAGAACTTGGACATACAAAAATTGCTTATCTTGGCGGGAAAGAATTTGTGGGAAATCAGGAGCTGTTCGTCGAAGAACGAAAACAGGCTTTTGTATCCTATATGAATAATCACGGGCTGGACACTTCCTATATCTATGAAGATGTATTTTCTACAGCATCCGGCTATCAGATGATGCAGGCAATTTTAGAAGGCAGCGATCTACCAACTGCAATTTTTGCAGCCAGTGATGCCATTGCTTTCGGTGCTATGAGAGCGATTCAGGAAAAAGGGCTGTCAATTCCGGATGATATTTCAATCATTGGATTTAATGATACGGAGATGAGTTCTTATACCACACCGACACTGACAACAATTTCTGCACCAGCCTATGACATGGGACAGCATGGGGCGAACTTAATTTATGCCGCTACCAATCTAAACATTTCAACACCATTAAAAGCAAAGATTCCTTGCCAGCTGGTAAAAAGAGAATCTTGTAAAAAAGTCACTCTATAATAAAAAGCTTGAAATCGCAAATGATTTCAAGCTTTTTGTTTCACCTTATTTTAATACATCCAACAATTCACCCATGGTATCCACCACAAATTCTGTATCGCAGGCTTCAAATTCACCCTCTACACAAAATCCCCATGTAACACCGACACAAGGAATATCACATTCATGAGCACCAAGCACATCAAATCTGGTATCGCCTACCATGATGACATTTTTTGCTTCACAGCCAAGAGCCTTAGCTTCCTCAATGGCAGCCCTGATACGTCCCGGCTTTTCACCGTTCAAGCCATTATTTGGAGCTGCACAAATGACTGAAAAATATTTCTTCAAATCAAAATATTCCAGCACTTTATTGGCAACGCCTTCCGGTTTGGAGGTTGCAACGCCCATCATAACACCCGATTTTTGCAGTTCTTCTAACACATGCTCAATTCCTTCATAAGGACAGTTTTCCATCCAGCCAATCGGCTGATAGCGTTCATTGAAAATGTTTCTGGCACGTATCGCTTCATCTTTTGAAAAACCATAATATTTCATAAAAGAGTCTATGAGTGGTGGACCAATAAATTTTCTTAAATTGTCTAAATCCGGTTCTATAATTCCGTACTTTTCTAATGTGTACTGAACACTCTTCGTAATCCCTTCACCGGAATCTGTCAGTGTTCCGTCCACATCAAATAAAATCAAGTCATACGTTTCTTTCATTCCCATCTCCCTTTGACTAACGAATCACGCGAAGCTTCTCTTTTTCCAGATACATTACAGCTTCTGTATGGTATCCGAAGTTTTCTCCATCCACATGCATTGGAAGCGGTTTTGCAGATCTTAATATCATCTTTTCACCACGTTTAATATGTACACCTTTAAAGAATTTATGCCAACCTTTGTAAGCAAGTGGAATTACCAATAAAAGTTTCAGCTTCGGCACATTATCTACAATACAGATATCTAAAAGGTCATCGCTCCAGCTTGCTGCAGGACACATCATGACACGACCGCCTTCATATGGAGAGTTCATGACTGCACTAAAGAAGTTACTGTTAAATTTCATTGGTTCTTTACCATCAATCTGCACTTCCATTGGTGCGGTTTTGAAAGCAAAAATCTGTTTTACAGCAATTGCAACATAGCTAAGTTTTCCCAGCTTGATCTTGTTTAAGATTTTTTTGAGCTTTGAGACTGCAACTTCATGGCTGATTGCCGCATCCCATCCCATACCGCTGCTGACTGCAAAACGGCGTTTCATTCCTTCTACTTCTACCACACCTACATTCATCTGCAGATGGGATTTATTTTCCAGAATATGTTCAATGGAAGTCATTGGGTCTGTAGAAAGATCAAGACCACCAGCCAGGTCATTTCCCGAACCGGTCGGAATATATCCCAAAATCGTATCTTTGATTCGAACGATACCGTTGACAACTTCATTTACGGTCCCATCACCGCCAAGGGCAACAATCATGTGCTCACCCGGTCCTTCTGTCAGCTGTCTTGCAAGCTCTGTTCCATGCCCGATACGTTTTGTAAAGAACACTTCATACTCAATCCCTGTGGATTTTAAAACCTTTTCCACCTCGTTCCAGATTTCAATACCTCTTCCGGTTTTGGATGCCGGATTTACAATAAACTGTAACTTCATTGCTTTGCATTCCCTCTTCTTTTGAATTTCTTAGAAATATGCACACAAATTTCTAAGGTTCGCGGGCGTCGGCAAATGGAAATGCCAGCATTTCCGCTTGCCTCGTGCCTTCGCGCAAAAAGGGAATGGTTTCCCATTCCCTTATACGCTTTGTTTATTATTTTACAACAACTTTTCTAAAGTTTTTCTTACCACGTTTTACAACGATACCGTCGCCGATTTCTTCTGCTGTGTAAGTTTTTGCAAAATCAGTTACTTTTTCGCCATCTACAGATACACCGCCCTGTTCTACCGCACGTCTTCCTTCACTTCTGGAAGGTACGAGACCGGATTTCTGTAAGATTGTGATGATATCAATTTTTCCATCGCGGAAGTCTTCTGCAGCCATTTCAGCAGTTGGCATATTTGCAGCATCACCTGTTGAGAATAATGCTCTTGCAGCCTGCTGTGCTTTTTCTGCTTCTTCTTCGCCATGTACAAGTTTTGTCAATTCGTAAGCAAGGATTTCTTTTGCTTTGTTTAACTGGCTTCCTTCCCAGTCGTTCATTGCATCGATTTCTTCTAATGGAAGGAATGTGAGCATACGGATACATTTTAATACGTCAGCGTCTGCAACGTTTCTCCAGTACTGGTAGAATTCGAATGGAGAGGTCTTGTTTGGATCAAGCCATACTGCACCCTTCTGTGTTTTACCCATCTTCTTACCTTCAGAGTTAAGAAGCAGTGTAATTGTCATTGCATGTGCATCTTTGTGAAGTTTTCTTCTGATGAGTTCTGTACCGCCAAGCATGTTGCTCCACTGGTCATCGCCACCGAACTGCATGTTACATCCGTATTTCTGGTATAATGCATAGAAGTCATAGCTCTGCATGATCATGTAGTTGAATTCTAAGAAGCTTAAACCTTTTTCCATACGCTGTTTGTAACATTCTGCTGTGAGCATACGGTTTACGGAGAAATGTGCACCTACTTCACGAAGTACATCGATGTAGTTTAAGTCCATTAACCAGTCAGCGTTGTTTACCATCATCGCTTTTCCGTCGGAGAAGTCGATGAATCTTTCCATCTGTTTTTTGAAACAGTCGCAGTTATGCTGAATTGTTTCAACTGTCATCATGCTTCTCATATCTGTACGTCCGGATGGGTCACCGATCATAGCTGTACCGCCACCGATCAAAGCGATTGGTTTGTTACCTGCCATCTGGAGACGTTTCATTAAGCAAAGTGCCATGAAATGTCCAACATGAAGGCTGTCTGCTGTCGGGTCAAATCCAATATAGAAAACGGCTTTACCGTTGTTAACCATTTCTTTGATTTCTTCTTCGTTTGTTACCTGGGCAATGAGGCCTCTGGCAACCAGTTCTTCATAAATTCCCATAATTTTGTCCTCAATTCTATAGTCTTTCAATATCTTTAAAAGTATAACAGTTTATGTCTCAATGTCAAGGTTTTCGCGGATTTTTGGCTAGTTTAATATACCCGTTAGTAAGCTGTCCAGACCAAACACGCCTTCTCTGCGGGAGAGTTTTTCCAAAAGTTCAATATTTTCATCGGAATGCTCTACTTCTCTGGAGTATCGTTTCGCAGCTTCTAAGATCGCTGCCATTTTCCCAGCTTCCATATTTTCAGACCAAAGCGTTTTTGCTGTTTCTAAAACCATCAATGTGCCAATAATAGAAAACTTCATTTTAGAATGCGCTTCCTCATCATAAACAGCACCACAGAAATAAGTGAAGATAAAATATACCATCAAATGTTCCGCGATAATCTCCAGATCCACATCGCCATCTGTCGCATTCCAGAGCATTTCCAGTTCTTTATCCCCTACATTTCCCAGCGTTTTTTCAAGAAGCTCCGGCCAGGAATCTCTGAGCACTTCCAGTTTATCAAACTGCTTTAACATTCCCTTTTTAAACTCTTTTGCAGGTTTTGGAAGACCCTCATAAATCAACAAACGCTTTGCAAAGCGCTCTTTAGCGCCAGTTCGTGTATAGCGGTTAAAAATTTCTTCCATTCCCGCGATATCTCCGCGGTAAATACGCGCCTGCAAATCATGGGTAAATGCAAAGACAAAAGCCATACGTTCTTTCAGCGAACGCGTTCTATCCTGGAGCATATCAATGATAAGATCTCTTGCATCCACCAGCTTAGAATATAAGAAGAAATTAAAATCCTCATAAATTTCTTCCTTGTAACGCTTTTCCATCGTAATAAACTGCACTGGCTCCTTCGATTCTAAAATCAGCTTTGCAGCTTCCGGGCAGGACATTGCCAGAGAAATTTCCCGCACATTTTCAAACTCTTCAAAATGGCGCGGATAAGTTTTACAGGTTCGGCAGAACATTTCCGGTCCTGCTTCTGTGTAGATGTCGCAAAGGTTATTTTCATCTAAAAATGCGCATCGTTTGTCCTCATACTGTTTGAACACGCCTTCTCTCCAGTCAATGGAGTTCGCCAGACGATTGCCGAAAGGACCTTCGAATTTGTGATATTTATCCAAGGATTCCTCATCAATCACAATCTGCCAGCCGGCACAGCAGGTGTCAGGACATTTGTCCGCGGTACATCTAAATTTTCTATAATAATGGGGTACTCGTATTTCCATAATTTCCTCGTAAAATTTTATTCATGAATTTCCAGTGGTAATCCATCCGGATCTTTAAAGAATGTCATGCGGTTCTGCGTAAATATATCAAAGCGGATTGGCTCCGTCTCAATGCCTCTTTCATTTAACCACGCGACTGCTTCATCAATGTCTTTTACTTGAAATGCCAGATGACGCAACCCCAGTGCTTCCGGATAGTTTGGACGTTTTGGCGCACTTGGATTTACAAAAATTTCAAGCTCCTGATCACCAAACTGCAGATCCAGTTTAATATCTGCACGGTCAGGGCGATGATTCTCTCTTAAAATTTTAAAGCCCAGTTTTTTTACATAAAAATCGATGGTCTTTTCGTAATCGGATGTAATAATTGCGATGTGATGAACATGTTTTAATTTCATAGCACTGCCCCCTTAGAATACATATGTCTAAGAAAATTTTATCATTAATTGTTACCTTTTTCCACGGTTTTCATATGTGTTTTGTTACCTTTTTCCGTGTTTTTAGCCTACATTGTTACCTTTTTCCAATTTTATGTTATAATTTCCATAATTACTTTAAAGGAGATTTACCATGATTTTAGAAGTATGTGTTGACTCTGTAGAATCCGCAGTAAATGCCGAAATAGGCGGTGCGGATCGAATTGAATTATGTGGCGATTTGATCGTTGGCGGTATTACACCATCCCTGGCCTTATATGAGAGAATCCGAGAAAAAATAAACATCCCAATTCATGTGCTGTTACGTCCACGTTTTGGAGATTTCTTATATAGTGAAGAAGAAATGGAAGTGCTGATTCGTCAGGCAAAAATGTTTGCAGAAGCTGGTGCTGATAATCTTGTCATTGGTTGCTTAACACCAGATGGACGACTGGATTTGGAAGCAATGAAGCGCATTATCGATGCAGCTGATGGGACACCAGTGAATCTTCATCGTGCCTTTGATATGTGCCGCGATTTAGATGAGGCTTTGGAAGATGCAAAAAAACTTGGTGTGGTATCCATTTTAACTTCCGGAGGATTTGCTTCTGCAAAAGAAGGGGCAAAAGTATTGGACGAATTAAAGAAAAATGCAGGCGATCTTGATATTATGGCTGGTGCTGGCATGAATGCACAGAATATCAAGTTTATGCTCAATACCACATCCTTAACCTCCTTCCATATGTCCGGAAAAAAAACATTAGAAAGCAAGATGGAATATCGTAATCCAAATGTAAATATGGGATTACCATCACTTTCTGAGTATGAAATTATACAGACAGATGTTCAGGAAGTCCGTGCAGCAAAGCTTGTCATGAATATGTTAAATCCAGCAATCTTTTTGATCAGAAAATAGCAATGATAAAGGAGGCAGTTATCTGCCTCCTAAACACTGTCTTTTATTCACTTTTTAAAACTTCTTCAAAGCAATCGTTCTCTTCACTCTGAAGCTCTTCACACTTCCCTGAAAATTCTCTCACGCGAATTTCTTTGCCTTCCTTTGCATTGACAAAATTCTCTTTATGCTTATAAATAATCAGTCCGCCAACTGCTGCCACACCGCCAAATACCACAATGCTCTTTACTTTCATCAACAGCCATACAGGAAACAGCACTGCTGCTGAAATCGGTCCGTAATAACCTGTATCCGTCACAATCATAATCACGATTGCAACAAGTAAGAAACCTAACAGCACTCGCAGATCGTAAGACAACATCATTCCTGCAAATGTCGCAACACCTTTTCCACCGCGGAAGTTTAAATACGCTGGAAAAATATGACCAATTACGGCAAAACAGCCTGCTGCCAAACCTGCAAATAAGAAATTCGGAAACAAAGCTTTCGCAATTTTAATCACAACAAAGGCTTTTAATACATCGAAAATCATCACTGCTATTCCATAGGCTTTTCCAAATACGAGCATTGTATTTGTGGCACCCAAATTACCTGTTCCGTTTTCACGCAAATCTTTATCTTTTATTTTTGAAATCAGTGCGGCGGGACTTAATTGTCCGATTCCATAGCCAATCGCAGCACTTACCAATACTTCTGTCATTTATCTTCCCTCATATGTTTTCTCTTAAAAGCAACAGACAATATAGTTGCTCACTTTTCTACTAATATTACACAATTCTTTTTCGCAAGGCAATACTTATCACAATAAATCTGATTTACTTCCAAAAATCTTTACCTTTTCACCACATTATTTATTCAAAAGTTCCATAAACCGCTCCCCGGTAATCGTTTCCTGTTCGTAAAGGAACGTTGCCAATTCATCCAGTTTTTCCCGATTTTCTTTTAATATTCCCATTGCTCTGTCATACTGTATTTTTACTGCTTCCACAATTTCCGCATCAATCTTTGTCTGTGTATCTGCCGAACAGATTGGCATTACTTCGCCGCCAAGATATTCATTGGTAATGGTTTCCATGCAGACCATGCCAAAATCTTTACTCATACCATATCTGGTAATCATTGCACGGGCAAGAGCCGTTGCACATTCAATATCATTCAAAGCTCCCGTGGTCACACTTCCAAAACAAAGTTCTTCCGCTGCACGTCCTCCGGCATAGGTGGCAATCCGCTTTTCAATATCCTCCTTGCTCATGAGATATCGTTCCTGCTCCTCTGCCTGCATCGTATACCCCAAGGCGCCCGAAGTACGCGGAACAATCGTAATCTTCTGTACCGGAGCGCTCGCTTCCAGCTTTGCCGCAACCAGTGCATGCCCGATTTCATGATATGACACAATCTTTTTCTCCTGATCCGTCAGGATTGCATTTTTCTTCTGATAACCCACAAATACAACTTCAACACTTTCTTCTAAATCCGCCTGTGTGGCATATTCTCTTCCATCTCTGACAGCTCGAAGTGCTGCTTCATTAATAATGTTGGCAAGTTCTGCACCACTGGCACCAGATGCCATTCGTGCTACTTTCAAATAATCAATATCTTCTGCAATCTTAATCTTTTTCGCATGAACTCGTAGAATTGCTTCACGCCCTTTCAAATCCGGCAGTTCCACCGGTATCCGGCGGTCGAAACGACCCGGACGTGTAAGTGCAGGATCTAAGCATTCCGGTCTGTTGGTCGCTGCCAGAACAATGACACCACTGTTTTCATCAAAGCCATCCATCTCTGTTAAAAGCTGGTTCAGTGTATGCTCTCTTTCATCATTGCTGCTAAATAATCCGCTGTTCCTTTGTTGTCCAATGGCATCAATCTCGTCGATAAAAATAATGCATGGTGCATATTTTTTCCCAAGCTTAAACAGCTCGCGCACCTTCGCAGCTCCCATACCTACATACATTTCAACGAACTCTGAACCGGAAATTGCAAAGAACGGAACCTTTGATTCTCCTGCTACGGCTTTGGCAAGCATTGTTTTTCCCGTTCCAGGAGGGCCTTCCAGCAAAACACCTTTTGGCATAGATGCTCCAATTTCCTTATATTTGTCAGGATTGTGCAGATATTCTACAATCTCTACCAGACTATCTTCCGCTTCATCGATACCTTCTACATCAGCAAAAGTGATTCCTTCGTACGGCTTTACATCTTCGCCCTCGCTTTCCGGATTTATCAAGGACTTTTCCTCTTTCCTATGTAAGATAAATAATACAATATTTCCTAAAATTACCAAAACAGCTAACGGTAAAATCCAGGTAAGCAGTATGTTCTGGATGGAGCTGTTTCTTTCATTGAACAAAAATACCAGCAGAAATATGATTCCATAATAATAGTAAATCCAGAAATCCCGTTTGTTATTCTCTTCCATAAAAATCCCCCTTTCAAACCATCTCACCTTTGAAATGCACAAAGGGAGAATGTATCGTATTTCACCACGACCACGATTCTCCCTTTGGTTAATTTTATTATATGCTATTTTTCACAATAATGCATTATAATATTTCATAATTCTGTTTTTATTTATTCTGTAATTCAATCATTATTGCGACGGTCCATTTTCCGCATTAAAAGGTATTTGAACTGAATTTCAACGGAGTTTGTTTTGTGAAATTCTTTACAAGTTATGAACGTTCAAAGCGCGGATGGCATTCAGAACAGCGATAATCATAACGCCTACATCGGCAAAAATCGCAATCCACATATTTACGATACCAACCGCACTCAGCGCAA
>CAZYUZ010000012.1:0-19199 GCA_964650775.1 uncultured Lachnoclostridium sp.
CTTCGCCGTCGTGGATTTACACCGGAATCTATCAAAATGTTTGTAGAGCTTTGTGGTGTATCCAAGAGCAACAGCTCCGTAGAATACCCAATGCTGGAATACTGTATCCGTGAAGATTTAAAACTTAAAAAACCTCGTTTTGCAGCAGTTTTAGATCCAATTAAGCTTGTTATTGACAACTATCCGGAAGGACAGGTTGAATATTTAGATGCAGCAAACAACCTTGAAAATGAAGAATTAGGTACAAGAAAATTACCATTCTGCCGTGAACTCTACATTGAAAGAGAAGATTTCATGGAAGAACCACCTAAGAAATACTTCCGTCTGTTCCCAGGCAACGAAGTACGTTTGATGCATGCTTACTTTGTAAAATGCGAAAGCTTCGTAAAAGACGAAACAGGCAAGGTTGTAGAAGTACATTGTACTTATGATCCTGAAACAAAAGCTGGCAGCGGCTTCACAGGCAGAAAAGTAAAAGGAACCATTCACTGGGTACCAGCTCCATATGCCGTGGAAGCAGAAGTACGTCTCTATGAAAATATCATTGATGAAGCAAAAGGTGTTTACAACGAAGACGGCAGCTTAAACTTAAATCCAAACTCTTTACAGGTGGTAGAAAAAGCATATCTTGAACCAGCATTTGCAGGCGCAAAAGCATATGACAGCTTCCAGTTCGTAAGAAATGGATTCTACTGCGTAGATGCAAAAGACTCCACAGAGGAAAAATTAGTATTCAACAGAATCGTTTCCTTAAAGAGTTCTTTCAAATTACCGAAATAAGATGACTTTAAGAGCGTGTGAAACTCACACGCTCTTTTTAGATAGAAATGTATAAAATAAATACGATATATTGATGAATGCGTTGAAAGTTTTCACAAAATCTTGTAGGATAAAGAAAAGAGTTTGATTCTGTTATGAAAAACTTTTAGGAACTGTAGAAGATAAGGAATGGAAAGTTAAGATGAATTTGAAATATATTAGCAAAAAAATTGCAGTACTATGTCTTACTGCCACATTAAGTGCCGGCAGTCTGACTGGCTGCGGAAGTAACACAAAGCTGGTATTTACCACTGGTCTGTCAGGAAATCAGCTTTTTAAAATTGGTTCTGCTACCTGTACAACACCTGAAATCATGGTCTATCTGACCACTTTTTATAATCAGTACGTAGAAACCTATGGGCAGGAAATGTGGCAATACGATTTCGGTGGTGTTTCGCTGGAGGAACATGTAAAAGATGTAGTACTTTCAAAGATGGCACAGATTAAGATTATGAACCTGATGGCAGAAGAAAGGGAAATTACATTAAATGATCAGGAAAAGTCCCAGGTTCAGGAGGCTGCGGTAAATTATTTTGGAATGCTGGAGGAACCATTAAAGGAGCATGAAAAAATTACGCAGGAAGTCGTTGAAAAAGTGTATGGAGAATATGCACTTGCCAATAAGGTTTATGCTACGATCACAGAATCAGCCGATATGGAAATTAGTGATGATGAGGCAAGAGCAGTTACTGCGCAGGTCATCTATTTTAAAAACTGGAAATTAAAAAATAAAGAAAGGACAGCTTTCAATGAAACAGAAAAAATGAAAGTTTTAAAGACTGCCAAAGAAGCTTTAAGACGTGCAGAGAACGGAGAGGATTTTTCTACATTGGCAGCACAGTACAGCGATGACAAACAAATTGTAAAAAGCTATGCCAGAGGAAGTGTAGAACCGGAGTTTGAGGAACTGCTGTTTTCCATGGATGAAGGTGATATTACAAAAGTGGTGGAGTTTTCAGACGGCTATTATATTATCAAGTGTGTAAGTACAATGGATTACGAAGCAACACAGAAAAATAAGGTAGTACTGGCGGAACAAAGAAAGCAGGAAGCATTTTCCATGGCGTATACAGAGATTGCCAATCACACACATTCTCAGTTTCGTGATAAGCAGTGGGATGCAATTATGCTAAGCGAAGAGATTCACAGCACGGATGCGAATTTCTTCGATATTTATGATGAATATTTTAAACAGTAAGGGTGAGAGCATGAAAGAAAAGATAGAGCGATTTGCAAGAGGAGAATTTGATGACTGTCTGCCAAAAGTAGAGCTTCCAAAGGATGCACTTACCTGGGAGATGGAACCGGAATCTACATTTACGGGATATCTTCGCTTTCGCTCTGAGAATGGTCTTAGAATCAGAGGCTATGTGCTTTGCTCGGACGGGAATATGAAAATTCCTACACCACAGTTTTTTGGGAAAATGGTGAAGATTGAATTCCGTTACAATAGCAAAAATACAGTGGACGGAGATAAGAAAAGAGGAAAACTGATTCTCATTACCAATGCGGGAGAGTTTCTGGTACCTTTTGAAGTGAAAATCTGTAAAAAGGCAGCAGAGGAAGGAGAACATCTCCATGGATGACAGAATGTATGTTTTGGAAAAAAGTCTGATCGTGGACTATTTAAAAGAGTTCGAAAATTTTTGTTTTGGAAAAGCTGACACCAAAGGTTACCTTGACAGACAGATGAGAAGCGCGGAGAAATTATGGGAAATGTTTCCTGAAAATCAGCTTTATCATTTAATGCAGGCGGCAGCTTTCATTCGTGTGGGCAAAAAAGAAGAAGGCGAAGCAATTTTAAAGAAATATGAACGAAATCACGTACTGCAGTTTCGAAATCCGGAATTTCGTGCCTGTTTTTTATATCTGGCGGGAGAATTAACGGACGATAAGCTTCAGAAGAAAAATATTGTCATTCAGCTCCAGAAACTTTATCAGAAGAATCCGGCACAGCCTTCTTTATACTGGTATCTGACCCGATTGGATGAAGGGTTTGAAAAAAATCCTGAAAAGAAGCTGGCATTTTTGGAAAAGCAGTGGAGACTTGGCTGCAAACAAAATCTTTTGTATATAGAAGTAGTTCGTACTTTAAGAGAATATCCGGAAGCGGCGGGAGAATTGGGCGATTTTCTGACACAGTGTTATATCTGGGCGCAGAGACGAAAGGTCATTACGAAGGAGATGGCAGCTCAGATTGCAAAGCATGCCATGAAACTGAAACGCTGCGATAAAAAATATGAGTATCTTCTAAGGGAATGTTATCGTATTTTCTCAACGAAAGAGCTTCTTGCGGCACTTTGCAGTTTGTATATCCGTGAGGGCAGAACTGACAGATTAGCGGCAAATTACTACGCAAAAGGCGTAGAGTTTGAATTAAAAATGAATAATCTGTACGAATACTATATGATGGCAACGACCGAGCAGAAAAAGAAACTGCTTCCGGAACAGGTGCTGTTATATTTCTTGTATCACGATACCCTGACATCGGCACAGAAAGTATTTTTATATAAAAATATTATCTGTTATGGAAATCCTCATTCAGAGATTTATGGAAAATATATCGAGAAAATTGAAGAATATACCGTTGATAGTCTGTTAAAACGCAGAATCAGTACAGAGTATGCATTTCTTTACGACAAAGTGCTGTATCCACAGATTTTTACAAAAGAAATGGCAGAAGCGATGGCAGATCTGATGTTTCTTAGAAAGATTACCTGCACGGACGTACGTGTGAAAGAAGTGGAAGTATCGTATGAGCAGTTAAAAGAACAGAAGAAAATAGCTTTCACAAAACAGCAGGCATACCTGCCGATTTATTCCCCGAGTGCAGTGGTAACTTTGGTGGACGAAGTGGGGAATCTCTATAGAAATACCATTGCTTATAAAATCGAAAAGCTGATTGATGAGAAGAAATATTTGGACGTATGCAGACAGTACGTGAAAAATCATAGCGGATTACTGTTATATTCGTGTGGAAAGTGCGCAGACAATCTGAAGATTACGGAAGAGAATGTGGAGATTTACAGACAGATTCCGGATACAGCGGGTTTTGTAGAAGAATATCGCAATACCGTAATCTTAAAACTTCTTGAATATTATACCGGAAAAGAATCAAAAGATGTCATTCCGACAACCTGGTTTTCTATGAATGGCAAATCCATGAGTAGAGAACAGCGAGGAAAGATGATTACGTTCCTTGCTCAGTACGGAAAATATGAGCAGGCTTTTTCCTGGTTGGAAAACTATGGTGCAGTCTATGTATCTGCAAATACAATTTTAAAAATTCTTACTGCATTGTCAGAACAGCCGGAAGCAGAAAAAGAGCTTTATTATCGTTTGTGTTACGGATGTTTCCAGAATAGTCAGATGAATTATACAAGCTTGAAGTATCTGGCAGAATCCTTTTTGGGAACCTGTGCGCAGATGACAGAAATCTGGAAACAGGCAAAGGCTTTTGGTGTAGAGACCTTTGAAATGGAAGAGAGAATTTTGGTGCAGATGATGTTTACGGGGGCAAAGCTTTCCGGACATTTTGAAATTTATCTTTCTTATAACCAGAGAGAGCCTAGAGAATATTTAAAGAAGGCTTATTTGACTTATATGTCCAGAGAAGCTTTTGTGAAGAATGCAGAGCTGGACAATCGATTCTATTTTCTGCTTGAGGAGGAATTATTAGACAATCAGGGTTATGCAGAAATCTGTACTTTGGCATATTTAAAATATTTGTCTAAAAAACAGACATTATCTGCAAAACAGAAGAGCGCCTGCATTGGATATCTGAAAGAATTCTTTGCAAAGAAATGCTATTACGAATTTATGCAGGAGTTTGGCAGAATCATCCCGGAAGCACTGATTCTGGAAGATAAGGTGTTTGTAGAGTATTTTGCTCCGGCAACATCGGAAGTGATTCTTCATTATATTATCGAGAAAAAGGATGATGAGAAGTATCGTTATTCCACCTGCAGGATGTATCCAACCTATGGTGGTGTCTACTCTAAGGCATTTACAATGTTTGAGGGAGAGAAAATTACTTACTTTATCACAGAAAAGAAAGAAGATGGCAGTGAAATCTCCACACCTTCTGTGACAAAAGAAAAGGAAGTATGTATTCTGGATTCCGGAACCAGGTATGACAGAATCAACAGTATGCGCAAGCTGGCAATGATTGGAAATGAATCACAGCTTGCAGAAGAAATGCAGCAATGCAGATTTTTGGAAATGGCAGCGGAAGAGCTGTTTTCTATTCAATAAAGGAAGAGCAGTATGGTAGCAGGAATTGAGCTGGGAAAAGAATATATGCAGGTCTGTGTAAAGACTGAAACGATGCAGGAACCGGAGTCTGTGACAACGGTGGCAGGAACAGAGCATTATCGTATCCCGACGATGAGCAATCTGGAAGAAAAAGAAGAATTACAGGAGATTTTTCGTAAGATATGGAAGATGATCTCGAGCTACGGAATGAGAGAAGAGCTGGAATATCTTGTATTTTGCCTGGAAGATAATTCGGAAAAAATGCGTGAAATGCTGCGTGAAATTGCAAAGATTTATAACATTCCTGTGGAAAAAGTTCGTTTCATGGACAAATTAGAATGTTTTGCATCTTATGTACTTCATCAGAGTGCGGAGCTTTTGTCACATAATTCACTTTTGATTGAAAATATTGAAGGTGAGAAGGCAAAGTTTATCTTACATAAAAAGTCCCGGACAACACCGGTTGTGACAGAAGTTAGAAATGTTTCTGAAAAGTCGTTGGAGGGTGTATTTGCAGACCATGGAATTTCTTCTGTCTTTTTGGTGGGAGATGATTTTGAAGAAGACTGGATGAAGCAGAACTTAAAGCTTTTAAGAACCGGAAGAAGGGTATTTGCCGGGAAAAATCTGTTTGTGAAAGGTGCCTGCTATCGTGCAATGGACTTGATAAAAGGGACGGAGAGTTATCTTTATTTGGGTTCGCAAAAGGTTTCCTGTAATATAGCCCTGAAAGTAGAGGATGCAGGAAAAGAAGCATATATATCAATCGTAGATGGCGGCAAAAACTGGTACGAATCAAATGTTTCTCTGGAAGTGCTCTTGTTAGAGGAGCCGGTGTTAGAATTTGCCATGATTCCAATCAATGGAAAAGAAAAGAAGACTGCATTGATTCATTTGTCAAATCTTCCGGTACGACCGAAAAAAACGACCCGACTGCGCATTGAACTGGAATTTACAGAAGCAAGCAGTGCGAAGCTTACGATTAAAGATCTGGGATTTGGAGAAATATTTCCACAGTCAGATATGGTTTATGAAGGAGAATTGCAATGGGAACAGTAAAATTATGTGTTCATGAACTGGCGAAAACTCCTTACTTTGTGGAGGCAACGGGGATTCGCATTTATTCGATTGAAGAGCTTGCCTATTATTTGTATGAAAATATTTATCTGATCGATGAGCACATGATCGATGATAAACTTTATACCTGGATTGAAAGAGAACTGAGGCTGGAAGTTTTGGCGGAACGTCTGCAGAATGGAAAGACAACAGGAAATCACGTGTATAATCAGGTCATGACAATTTTGAAAGCTTCTGAATATTATACGGAAGAAGAATTAAATGAATTGTCTGAAAAAATCAAGACAATTTCAGGACTTCAGACGCAGGAGCGAATGAAATACAGAGCGGATGAGCTGATGCAGAATGAAAATTACTGGAAAGCAATCACAGAGTACGAAAGAATTTTGAGTATCCGGCAGAGCAGCAGACTGAAAGTGGATTTTTATGCGAAGGTATGGAATAACCTCGGAGGCTGCTATGCAAGACTGTTCTTATTCGAAAAGGCAGCTGCCTGTTTTGAGAATGCTTTTCAGTTCCAGAAAATTACCGAGTACAAGGAAAAGGCTTATTACGCCAGAAAACTTGCAAATTATGGACAGGAAGAGCCGGAAGAACTTTCTGAGAGCAAAATTTCTGAGGAATTTATAAAGCAGTCTGCGGAAAGATTTCAAGAACTGGAAGAAAAAAGTCTCGCAGAATGTATGCAGACAACACCGGAAGAATTTTTGAGAATACGAGAGAAAAAATGGTATTGACATTCAGCACTGACTATGATATTTTTATTTATGTCGTTAGCGCTTTACCGTGGTAGAGTGAAAGCGAACTAAAGTGACTGGAAGGTAAATATTTATGAAAAAACTTATCGCATTATTATTAGCAGGCTGCATGATGGCAACAATGGTTGTCGGATGTGGAAGTAAAGAGGAAGCAGCAGAAGCACCTGCAGCAGAAGCAGCTGTAGAAGATACAGCAGAACCAGAGAGTGATCTGGCTTATATAAAAGAAAAAGGAGTTCTGGTTGTTGGTATTACAGACTTTGCTCCAATGGATTATAAAAATGAAGACGGCGAATGGATCGGATTTGATGCAGATATGGCAAAAGGCTTTGCAGAAAAGCTTGGAGTAGAAGTAGAATTCGTTGAAATCGATTGGGATCACAAGATTTTAGAACTTGATGGAAAAACAATCGACTGTGTATGGAATGGTATGACATTAACGGACGAAGTAAAAGCTGCAATGGACTGCTCTAACGCATATTGCAACAATGCTCAGATTGTAATCGTACCAGCTGACAAGGCAGATGACTACCAGACAGTAGAAAGTCTTGAAGGTCTTGCATTTGCAGTAGAAGCAGGAAGCGCCGGAGAAGCAGCAGTGACAGATCTTGGATTAGATTGTACACCAGTGAAAGCGCAGTCAGATGCACTCATGGAAGTAGCAGCAGGAACATCTGATGCAGCAGTTATCGACTCTTTAATGGCAGCAGCAATGGTTGGCGAAGGCACAGGATATGCTGATTTAACATATACTGTAGGGCTTACAACAGAAGAATACGGTGTTGGTTTCCGTAAAGGTTCTGATATGGTTGCGGAGCTGAATACATACTTCGTAGAAGCTTATGCAGACGGTTCTATGCAGGAATGTGCAGCAAACTATGGTGTTGATGCAGCACTTGTTTCTCAGTAAGATCCAAAATAAATAGAATTACATAGAGGGCGGAAATATCCGCCCTCTCTTTTATCGTAACATCGGAAGAAAGTAGGAGTGAATGGAATGGAATTGATCCTTGAACAGATGCCCATTGTTTTGCCGGCACTGAATGCGGGCTTTATACAGACATTAAAGCTTTTTGCGGTGACCTTGATCGGAGCACTTCCGCTGGGGCTTGTCATTGCATTTGGCGCGATGTCAAAATTTAAACCGTTAAGCCTGTTTACAAAACTGGTGATCTGGATTATCAGAGGAACACCGCTGATGATTCAGCTTTTGATCATTTATTACTTCCCGGGGCTGGTGCTTGATGCACAGATTTGGGGAAGTGGAGAGCGAGGAAGATTTTTAGCAGCCTCAGTTGCATTTATCTTTAATTATGCCTGCTATTTTGCGGAAATCTATCGTGGTGGAATTCAGAGTGTACCGGTTGGTCAGGAAGAAGCGGGACTTGTGCTTGGTATGACAAAGTCTCAGATTTTCTTTAAGGTAAAACTGCTTCAGATGATAAAGAGAATTGTGCCTCCAGTGTCCAACGAAATCATAACACTTGTAAAAGATACTTCTCTTTCTCGTATCATTGCGCTGCAGGAAGTTATCTGGGCAGGTCAGGCATTTATGAAGGGATCCCAGGGAATCGCCGGAGCTATCTGGCCATTATTCTTTACAGCAGTGTATTATCTGATTTTCAGTGGAATCCTGACAGTTCTTTTAGGTAAATTGGAACAGAAACTGGATTATTTTAGATAGGAGGAAAGAGGGATGTCAATTTTAGAGGTAAAACATATCAATAAGTCCTTTGGAGATACAGCCGTTTTAAAAGATGTCAGTTTTTCTCTGGAAGAGGGGGAAGTGGTATCAATCATTGGTTCTTCAGGAAGTGGAAAGACAACACTTCTTCGATGTTTAAATTTTCTTGAAACACCGGATGAAGGTGTGATCAAAGTGGCAGATGAAGTGCTTCTGGATATGAATGATCCTACGACATTGAAAGAATCAGAAATTCGTAAAAAACGACTTCGATTTGGGCTTGTATTTCAGAATTTTAATCTTTTTCCACAGTATACAGCGCTGGAAAATGTGATGCTGGCGAAAGAACTGCTGGCAAAAGAGAAGCCGGATTATAAGGCAAGAAAAAAAGAGATTCACGGAGAAATTAAAACATTGGCAGAAGAGCTGTTAAAGCAGATGGGACTTGCAGACCGTATGAACAATTATCCTCATCAGCTCTCTGGCGGACAGTGTCAGCGTGTTGCGATTGCAAGGGCATTGGCGCTTCGCCCGGATATTTTGTGCTTTGATGAGCCGACTTCTGCACTCGACCCGGAACTTACGGGAGAGGTTCTTCGAGTAATCAAAGGGCTTGCAGATCAGCATACAACAATGATTATCGTAACTCATGAGATGGCATTTGCCCGTGATGTAGCAAATAAGGTCATTTTTATGGACGACGGAGTTATTGTGGAACAGGGGAATCCGCAGGAAGTCTTTGCAAATCCGAAAGAGGAACGTACAAAGCAGTTTTTATCAAGATATACACAGGGTTAAAGAGAACTTGCAAAAGTTCTCTTTTTTAGTACAATACAAACATAAGGGGAACTTATAAGCAAGGTTATTTTTTATATTGATGTAAATTCAGCATTTATGGTGTGGCAACCGGTGAACCGATTGCTCATCTGTATGGAGAGCCAGTTGCCTTTGCGAATCGACTAAAGGATGAAGTTAAAGAGAAATTTGGTTTTACAGTAAATGTGGGAATCCGCACCATCGGCGATTTGGCACAGATGGATCCGGAAATCTTAGAAGCGCATTTGAAAAGTTTCGGAAAATTAATCTGGGAAAATGCTAACGGAATTGGCAGTGATGTGGTAGAATCAGAGGAGACGGCAGCGAAGGGTGTTGGAAATTCCACAACTCTTAGCAGTGATGTGACTGATGCAGAGAATGCAAAGAAAGTATTATTGTCACTAGCGGAATCGGTTTCTGGCAGATTAAGAAAGCATGAATTTCTTGCAGGAAATGCAACAGTAGAAATTAAATATGCAGATGTCACTTTTTGACATGGAATATTTTCAGAATTTTAATAGAAAAGAGGAAGATTATGTACAGAGAAGTTGCGAAATTAATATTATACAGAGATTTGGGTGAAGACAGCATTTTGTTGAAACTTGCCGGAATTTTTGAAGATTTTGATACAGGCTGTGAAAGCAAAGCGCGCCTGATTACAAGAATTTATGAGCAGATGAAAGCATTGCTGGATACAGCGACCATGTATGGCTTTGATAAGAATTTATGGCACAATTACCTGACCTTTATTCTTTTAACAAATGAAAACTCTTTTTCCATGACAAGTGAAAAAGTAGGTGCAAACGATGGTACTGTGAACCATTTTGCAAAGGCAGATTTTAAAGTGTTCAAGAATCTCTTTGATTACGATTTTTCCAAAATTGAAGAAGAACTGGAAATCGATTGCTTCTCAACCATTTGCAATTACAAAGCGATTGGAAAAAAAGAGCGTATGTACAACAAAAATGTCAGTGAAAAAGTACAGGCAGTCAGTGAAAAGATTGAAGATGCAAAAGACGAAAATGAAATCTTCGACATTGTAACAGATTTCTACAGAGCCTATGGCGTGGGAATGTTCGGTTTAAACAAAGCATTCCGTATTAAGAGTGTGCCGGAAGGCGTAGAATTTTTACCAATCAATAATACAGAAAAAGTAATGCTTTCTGACCTGATCGGTTATGAAATCCAGAAGCAGAAGCTGATTGATAATACAGAAGCCTTTGTGGAGGGCAGAGCAGCCAATAACTGTCTTTTATTTGGTGACAGCGGTACAGGAAAATCCACAAGTATCAAAGCGATTTTAAATGAATATTATGACCGTGGACTGCGTATGATTGAAATTTATAAGCACCAGTTTAAGGATTTATCGAATATCATTGCCCAGATCAAGAACAGAAACTATCGGTTTATCATTTATATGGACGACTTATCCTTCGAAGAATTCGAAATTGAGTACAAATTCTTAAAGGCAGTCATTGAAGGCGGTATGGAGACAAAGCCGGACAATGTGCTGATTTATGCGACATCTAACCGACGTCACCTCATTAGAGAAACCTGGAGTGACCGCTCAGATATGTCTCAGGATGAACTGCATCGTTCCGACACAATGCAGGAAAAATTATCTTTAGTAGCAAGATTTGGTGTGACCATCAATTACTCCAAACCGACCAAAAAAGAATTCAACCATATTGTTGTGGAACTGGCAAAGAGATATCCGGAAATCAAGCTGACAGAAGCAGAGCTGATGGCAAAAGCAAATATGTGGGAAATGAGCCATGGAGGCGTTTCCGGACGTACAGCTCAGCAGTTTATCAATTATCTGGCAGGCAAAGAGCCATTAGAATAAATGCGTTCGAAAGGAAACAAAAGGATGTTAAAATTGGGTTCCCATGTGGGAATGAGCGGCAAAAAGATGATGCTTGGTTCTGTGGAGGAAGCATTATCTTACGGTGCCAATACATTTATGATCTACACTGGTGCGCCGCAGAACACAAAAAGAAAAGACTTATCAGAATTAAATATTGAAGCAGCAAAAAAATGTATGGCTGAAAATGGCATTGAAGATTTTATCGTTCATGCACCGTATATCATCAATCTCGGAAATACGGTAAAACCGGAAACCTATGAAATCGGTGTTGAGTTTCTGGCGCTGGAGTTACAGCGGACCATGGCAATGGGAAGCAAAGTGCTGGTGCTTCATCCGGGAGCTCATGTAGGTGAAGGTGTGGAAGCCGGTGTGGCTTCTATTGTAAAAGGCATCAATGAGGTGCTGACTGCAGACATTGATTGCTATATCGCACTGGAAACCATGGCAGGAAAAGGTACGGAAATCGGAAGAACTTTTGAAGAACTTGCGATGATTTATGACGGTGTCAAATACAATGAAAAACTCCGTGTGTGCTTTGACAGCTGTCATACACACGATGCGGGCTATGATATTGTCCATGATTTTGATGGAGTCATTGAGAAATTTGACCGTATCATTGGAAAGGACCAGATTGCGGCATTTCATATCAATGACAGTAAAAACGTCTTTGGAGCGGGAAAAGACCGCCATGCAAACCTGGGTGAGGGTGAAATTGGTTTTGAAGCATTAAGTTACATTGTGCATCATCCGGATTTCATGCATGTACCAAAGATTTTAGAAACACCTTGGATTCCAGCCAATGACGGGACAAAGAACAGTTTCCCACCATATAAAGAGGAAATAGCGAGGCTTAAGGCAGCAGCCTGTGATTGAAAAACAGACAATTCTGTGTTATAATATATGTTCGCTAAACGCTATGCGTTTCGCAAAAGATTTATCAATAAGTGATTCACATACAAAGAAAGGATAACGTATGAAGAAGATTATAGATTTAATTGAAGCTGAAGTTGTAAAGGCTTTTGAAGCGGCAGAAGTGGATACCAAATTTGCAAAAGTATCCTTATCCAACCGTCCTGACCTTTGCGAATATCAGTGCAATGGGGCTATGGCAGCTGCAAAACAGTACCGCAAAGCACCAATCATGATTGCCAACGCAGTTGTAGAAAAATTACAGGAAAGTGAATGCTTCGCAGAAGTAGCAGCAGTGAATCCTGGATTTATCAATATGAAAGTTTCTCCTGCATTTTTATCAGACTACTTAAATGGAATGCAGGAAGATGAAAGACTTGGCTGTGACAAAGTAGAAGAGCCACAGACCATCGTCATTGACTACGGCGGACCAAACGTTGCAAAACCACTTCATGTAGGACATTTGCGTTCTGCAATTATCGGTGAAAGTGTAAAACGTATCAGCAAATTTATGGGTCACAATGTCATCGGTGACGTACATTTGGGCGACTGGGGACTCCAGTTAGGTCTCATCATCACAGAATTACAGCTTAGAAAACCAGATCTTGTATATTACGATGAAAGCTTTGAAGGCGAGTACCCGGCAGAAGCACCATTTACAATTTCCGAATTAGAAGAAATCTACCCGACAGCAAGTGGAAAATCTAAAGTAGACGAAGCATATAAAGAAGCTGCAATGCAGGCAACTCATGAATTACAGCAGGGCAGAAGAGGATATCGTGCATTATTACAGCACATTTTAAATGTATCTGTAACGGACCTCAAGAAAAACTATGCAAATTTAAATGTATCTTTCGATTTGTGGAAGGGTGAATCCGATGCCCAGGCCTATATTCCAGACATGGTAGAAAGAATGAAAAACGAAGGATTCGCTTACATGAGTGATGGTGCGTTGGTCGTTGATGTAAAAGAAGAAACCGATACAAAGGAAATCCCTCCATGTATGATCTTAAAGTCAGACGGGGCTTCCCTTTATACAACGACTGACCTTGCAACTTTGGTTCAGCGTGAAGAAGATTTCCATCCGGACGAAGTGCTCTATATTGTAGACAAGCGTCAGGAAATGCATTTTATTCAGGTATTCCGCTGTGCGAAAAAGACAGGGATTGTAAAAGAAAACACAGAGCTGAAATTCCTTGGATTTGGTACGATGAATGGCAAAGATGGCAAGCCATTTAAAACTCGTGATGGCGGTGTTATGAGACTTGAAACACTCATTGCTGACATCAATGAACAGATGTACCAGAAAATCATGGAACGTGGCGAGCAGTCCGAAGAAGAAGCAAGAGCAACTGCAAAAATCGTTGGTCTTTCCGCTGTAAAATACGGTGATTTATCAAATCAGGCTTCCAAAGACTATATTTTTGATATTGATCGTTTCACATCTTCCGAAGGTGACACAGGTCCATACATCCTTTATACAATCGCCCGCATTAAATCGATTTTAAGAAAATACGAAGAATTAAAAGGTGGTATTTCAAACCTTACAATTGGCGAAGCTACAAATGATGGCGAAAAAGCACTCATGCTGGAACTTACAAAGTTCAATGCCATGATGGAAAATGCATGTGCAGAACATGCACCACATAAAGTTTGTGCATTTATCTACGATCTTGCAAATGCATTTAACAAATTCTACCATGATACAAAGATCATGGGAGAAGAAGACGAACAGAAGCAGGCAGGTTATATTGCCCTTTTAGTTCTCACAAAGAAAGTATTAGAAACATGTATTGATGTGCTTGGTTTTGAAGCACCAGACAGAATGTAAAATGGAACCAATGACAAAAAACGAATCCTTTTTGGTGAAAATCTGGAATACATTATGGCCGCTTTTTATTTATATTGTGGCACAGAATGTGGTTGTTTTCTTAGGAACTGTTGTGTTTGGGATTGACAGCCGGTATGCAGTTGCATACATTTTGATTGCGGCACTAATCTGCATTCCGATATATTACAGAATGTATAAAAGAGATCAGGAAAGTGATGAGAAAGTAAAAAAGAACATTCCAATGGAGAACAAAGATTATCTGATCATTATTTTATCCGGTGCTTCACTTGCTCTGGCGATGAACAATCTGATTTCTCTGACACCATTGCCGATAATGTTTACCGGATATGAAGAAACGAATGAAGTGCTTTATAGCGGAGGAATGCTCCTGCAGATTTTAAGTGCCGGAATCTTTGGCTGTATCGTGGAAGAAGTCAGTATGCGAGGCGTTACCTATTGTCGAATGAAGCGCTACTGGGGAAAACGAAAAGCAATGTTCCTTAGTGCCCTTGTATTTGGAATGTACCATTTTAATGTGGTTCAGGCAGTCTATGCATTTTTCCTTGGACTGTTTTTCGCGTGGATCTATGAACGATATGATTCTTTGTGGGCTCCATGTATTGCCCATATGTCAGCCAATCTTTTTGTGATATTACTGGCAGAAACTTCATTTTTTAACCATATCTTAGGCACTTTGGTGGGATTTTGTCTTGTGACTTGTATATCAGTTTTGGTATTTTATTATTGTTGGCGTTGGTTCAAACAGACAAATCCGGTAAAAGAACTGCAATTTATAGAAAAAGAGCCGGATACGCTGCAAAAGCTGACGGCTGAATATAAAGAACAGGAAAGAGAGGAAGAATAACCCTTGAGAAAACAGGAATATGAAAAATATATCTATTTGATGCTGGCTGGATTTGGAGCCATTGCGCTTAGTATTCTCTTTTTCTTTGTACTTTATAAAATGGAGACCGTTGGCGTTTATCTGAAGGCAGCAGCAAATACATTGATGCCGTTTATCATTGGATGTGTGATGGCATATCTGATTTATCCGCTGAGTCAGGGGATTACTTTATATCTGGATAAACTTACGGGAGAACGCTTTAAAAAGGCAACCTTATCCATTGGCATTTTTTCTGGTCTCATTATTTTTGGTGTGGCAATTTATCTGCTATTATGGATGCTGCTTCCACAGCTGATTGAGAGCATTACTTCCATTATCGTTGGAATGCCGGTGATGGTAGAAAACCTTTCGGACTGGATTACTGCATTATTAAAAGATAATCCTCAGCTTCAGGAGGCTGCAAATGTGGCACTGGAGAGTTCTTCGGTAGAACTTCAGAAATGGCTTACAGACACATTGATACCAAAGGCACAGGAGCTGATTACAACACTTTCAGCAAGTGTGATTTCCATATTCTGGTTCTTATTTGACTTTGTAATCGGTATCATTGTCTGTATCTATGTGCTTAGCTCTGCGGACAAGTTAAAACGTCAGGCAAAGATGATCGTCAGTGCGATTGCGCCAAAAAAATATGTGAATACAATTTTGGAGATTACTTATGAAATGGATCAGTGCTTTGGCGGGTTTGTTCGAGGGAAACTGGTAGACTCTCTGATTATTGGCATTCTCTGCTTCATCTGTGTTTCATTGATGAAAATGCCGTATCCGGTGCTGGTAAGCACCATCGTTGGTGTGACCAATATCATTCCGTTTTTTGGACCTTTTATTGGAGCAGTTCCAAGTACGATTTTAATTTTAACGGTGAATCCTGTTCAGGCACTGTATTTTGTGATTTTTATTTTCATTTTACAGCAGTTTGATGGAAATATTCTGGGGCCGGCAATTCTTGGGCAGAGTACAGGCCTGGGAAGCATTTGGGTGTTGTTCTCAATTTTGATTTTTGGAGATCTGTTTGGATTTGTGGGAATGATTATCGGTGTTCCAACATTTGCAGTTATTTATTACCTGTTCAGTAAATATGTGTTTAAGAAGCTGAAAGAGAGGGATCTGGAGAAGGTAGTCGAGGATTATCGTTCACGTTATCCGGATAAACGTGTTGTGAGAGAAGAAAAGAATGTCCAGAAGAATCTTGGTAAGGCAGAGCGTTTAAATAAATGGGAGCGCTTTGTCAAGAAATTTAACAAAGACAGTAAGTGATTTTAGAAGGGGTGCCGTTTTCGGCACCCTTTTTAAATGATCAATGATTCTTTTCATAGATGAGACGCAGACCCTTCAGCAGAAGCTCATTGTCATAGATGATTTTTTCTTCGCAGAAAGGAATGATGACTTTGGAAAGACCACCGGTTGCAATCACCGTCACATCCTCACGTCCAAGCTCTTTGCGGATTTTTCGGATCATGCCATCAATACAGGAAGCATTTCCATAAATCATACCGCTTTTCATACAGTCGATGGTATTTCGTCCAATGAGTCTTTTTGGCGGTTCAATGCTGATGTGTGGAAGCTGAGCAGTTCTTGAAGTCAGTGAATCCATGGAAACACGGATACCAGGTAAAATCATACCGCCGCGATACCGCTTATCTTCATCAACTACAGAAATAGTAGTTGCGGTTCCCATATCTATAAAAATCAAAGGAACCGGATATTCATGAATTGCGGCAACTGCATCAACGATCAAATCGCTTCCCACGGAAGCTGGATTGTCCATCATAATGTTTAAGCCGGTTTTGATTCCAGGCCCTACAACGATGACTTCCCCGGAGATGATTTTTTCTGCGGAAGATTTTAATACATTGGTCAGAGGTGGTACCACCGAAGAAACAATACCGCCGATGACCTGTTTTGGATCAATGTCGTAAATTTCCAGCACGTTTTTTAAACTGATGGCATATTCCAGCTCTGTCTTTGTATGGTCCGTGGAAACACGTTCCACGAACAGAACCTCTTCTTTATCAAAACATCCTACAACAATATTTGTATTTCCAATATCAATTGCTAAAATCATATAATTCCTCCAAATGTTTACATTTGTTCTGTGTTTAGTGTATCACTTGAACTTGTAAAAATCAACGCACTTTGCTATACTGATTTTAATAGGTGAATTATGCCCTGAAATGGATTTTTATATAAAAGAGGATAGGATTATGTTAAAAGGAAAAACGGTTATTTTAGGAGTCAGCGGAAGTATTGCTGCATATAAAATTGCAAGTCTTGCAAGTGCACTGGTGAAACTTCACTGCGATGTGCATGTGATCATGACACAAAATGCGACAAATTTTATTCATCCAATTACTTTTGAGACACTGACTGGAAATAAATGTCTTGTAGATACATTTGATAGAAATTTTGATTACAGTGTGGAACATGTAGCTTTGGCAAAAAGAGCAGATGTGGTGATGGTTGCACCGGCAACTGCAAATGTGATTGCAAAAATGGCGCATGGTCTTGCAGATGATATGCTGACAACAACAATTTTGGCATGCCAGTGTCCCAAAATTGTAGCACCAGCCATGAATACAAGAATGTTCAGAAATTCTATCGTGCAGGATAATATGAAATTGCTGAAATGCTATGGTATGGAAGTAATCGATCCTGCGTGCGGTTATCTGGCATGCGGTGATACAGGAGAGGGCAAGATGCCGGAACCTGAGCTTTTATTACAATACATTTTAAAAGCGCTGGTTGAAAAAAGGGATCTGGATGGAGTTAATGTGCTGGTGACAGCTGGACCGACGAGAGAAGCCATTGATCCTGTGAGATATATTACGAATCATTCCACCGGGAAAATGGGATATGCAGTAGCGAAAGCAGCAGCAATGAGAGGCGCGAAAGTAACCCTTGTCAGCGGACCTACAGAGATTACACCGCCTCCATTTGTGGAAGTCGTAGATGTAGTAAGTGCAGAAGAGATGTTCAAAGAAGTGACATCCCGTGCACATAAACAGGACATCATCATTAAAACTGCTGCAGTTGCAGATTACAGACCAGCCGTTGTTGCGACTGAAAAAGTGAAGAAAAAAGATGGTGAAATGAGCATTCAGTTAGAACGTACAAAAGATATTTTGGCCCATCTTGGAGCAAACAAAAAAGAAGGTCAGTTCCTCTGCGGATTCTCCATGGAAACTGAAAATATGCTGGAAAATTCCGTTACAAAGCTTATAAAGAAAAATCTGGATATGGTCATTGCAAATAATTTAAAAGTAGAAGGTGCCGGCTTTGGAACGAATACCAATGTGGTAACAGTCATTACAAGAAAAGGTGGAGAAGCACTTCCGCTGATGAGTAAGGATGATGTAGCAGATAAGATTTTAGATGCGATCATCAAAGAGAGAGCAGCAAAATAGAATTTATGAAATGAAAAAGACTGAATCAGTGCGATTCAGTCTTTTTTTAATACGTAAAATTATCGTTTTAATACCTTTGCAAGGGTTAATGAAATTGTACCGGAGAGGATTCCGCACACCAGCGCTTCAATCACTCCCTGAATTCCGACCAGCAAAATAATGAACATGATCGGGTTGGCAGCGCCTAAAGAGCTTACCAGTTTTTGGATATAATCTGTCTGATAAAACAGTGTCACCACAGTTCCCATAAAAAGAATTGTGTTTAAAACCGGACAGGATATTCCTGCAATATAAAAAGAAGCTTTGTTAAACTTTGTTTTTCGAATAATCTTAAAAATCAGTCCGCACAAAAATCCTTCTAAAATTCTTGGTACGAAACATAAAAATGTAACTCCCAGAGGATTTGTCTGAAATAGAATTGCGGTCATGCCGCCTGCACCGGATACTGCCTGTGCGAAGCTTGTGGCACCAAAAACAGCTCCTAAAAATGCGCCTCCCTTTGGTCCAAGAAGCATTGCTCCTACAGCCACAGGAATGGTAAGCAGCGTGATGGAGAGGATAGGTGTCTTTAAATATCCAAGCGGAGTCATTGCCATGACAATGATGATCGCAGACATTAAGGCAAGTTCTACCATACCACGGGTACCTTTTGTTGTCTTGTTTTCCATATTTAATTCTCCTTGTCTGATAAAACGGCAAAATCTGCCTGTCGTTCTGACAGATAATAATATATCACTGAATTTGAAATTGTACAAGAAAATTATGTGTTTTATAAATACTGTTTAAACGATAAAAATTAGAAGAATTAGAATTAGAAAAAGTGGTTGAATTTTAAAGTAAATGCAACTTTCCTAAAGTAAGTGCAACATATACAGT